>JBBQRJ010000204.1:0-8513 GCA_038214955.1 Aggregatilineales bacterium
GACGTGAACGCCGCGAAAAATATTAGTGCTTGGGCTACGGTCATTTAGCCTCTGGTGACGGGTGAATTGGGTACACTTGCTTGCAAGTCAACCCCGCCTCAGTTGCAAGCCACGCCACTTTAGTGGCTGTGGTCTATGACCCCTGATGAGTTTGAGGAACTGACAATACTGGTAGAGCGGGGTCAACGTCTTACGTTGAGAAAGTCGGAAGCCGCCGTGCTGCTCACACAACGCAAACATGCCGACAGGTAAACTTTCATGGCGGGCGATCAAGCAACTGGTTTATGAACGCGCACACGAATGCTGCGAATACTGCCAGAGCTGTGAAGAGAACACGGGACAGGCAATGCATATTGAGCATATAAACCCGCAAGGCGGTGATTCGCCTGACAATTTGTGTCTATCGTGTTCAAACTGTAATTTGAGCAAAGCTGCATCTGTTTCAGCCTCCGATCCTGAAACAGGAACTATTGTTTCTCTTTACCCGCCTAGCCTAGAGATGTAGGGGGATGTGCGTTAAAATGCGAACGCATATTCAGGGGCGGCGTAATGACAGACGAATTTGAAGTTGACATTGAGGGCATGGCGAACGGCGGCAGCGGCATGGGACGCTTCAAAAGCCGATCCGTGTTTGTGCCGTATACCATCCCCGGTGAGCGCATCCTCGCCCGTCCGGTTGAAACTGGCGAAAAGTACATCATGGCGGAAGGCGTCAAACTGCTAGACGCCTCGGCTGACCGCGTGTATCCCGTTTGCCCGCATTTCGGGCAGCACAAATGCGGGCGCTGTCACTGGCAGCACATGACCACCCAAGCGCAGTTGTTGATCAAACAGGATATTCTTGCGGATCACCTGTCGCGCTTGGCTGATTTGTCTGACCGCGAGATTCTTTCGGCGTTGCGCCCCGTGATCGCCAGCCCGGAGGAGTGGTACTACAACTATCACATGACGCTGACCGTCACGCCGGAGGGCAAAATCGGCTTTCCAAGCGGGGCGGACAACAAAAGCATCTACCCGATTCAAGAATGCCATATCCTGCACCCTGACTTACTGCAACTGTATCAACAGCTAGATATTGACCTGACGGGGATCAAGCGCGTGCGTTTGCAGATGGGCAGCGACGGGGAACGCATGATTATCCTCACGCCGACGACAGACGACGCGCCCGAACTGGAAACCGATCTCAACGCCAGCATCAACTTGATCCTGCCGGATAACGTGCCGATGAACTTGATCGGGGACTCCCATTCGCGTTACACCGTCAACGGGCAGACGTTCCGCGTCACCGCTGGCAGCTATATTCGACCCAATTACTCGCAGCTTCCCAACCTCGTCAATACGGTGATCACGCTGCTTGACCTGCGCGGCAGCGAAAATGTGCTTGACCTCTACGCGGGTGTAGGCATGTTCAGTCGATTTGCCGCCGAACGCGCCGCGCTCGTGACTCTGGTCGAAAGTTATCCGCCCGCTGTCACCGATGCCGACGAGAACCTCGCGGCGCTCGATAACGTAGACGTGATCGAAGGTGGAGTCGAGTCGGTGATGCCAACGCTGGAAGATCGCTACGATGCCGCCATTGTTGATCCCCCCTCATCGCTGAGTCGGGATACGTTCGAGAGTATCAGCATGATCCCCCGGTTGATCTACCTGAGCGATGACCCGGCTACACTGGCGAAAGATGCCAAACGCTTCAAGCGGGCAGGGTATAAATTGGTTGCTGTACAGCCCATAGAGTTGTCACCGCAGACTTATTATATTGATACCGTTTGTGTCTTTCAAAAGGGCTAAATTCCCTCTCAGAAAACTTGACAAGCGTAATGAAATTGCAATAGACTTCATTTAGCTGTCACAATAATCCGTAAGGATGAGTGTAGGTAATTCGTCGCAACTAAGTGTCAACGACCCTCGGCGAAAGCTGAGAGCATAAAAATGCTCATGTTGACCAGTCTCAGCCGCCAGTCGCAAGACTGACGGGGCTACGTTATTTCGGTCATGATACCTACAGATGCGTGCCAGTCGGTAGCTCTATCGTTCAGCATTAAACAGGCTGAGGGTCTAAGCCAGTGTGTTGAGCGCAAAAAGCCGAGATAACCTTGACGAGGCAAATGTGACCCGCGCAAGCGGAGGAGGTTTGGCAGCTTTCCAGCTTTACGGCGAAAAACTGCCTCCCTTCGGGGAACTATTGCCGATGTTGTAAGGAAAGGAGAAAAAGCGGCATTCCACACCTAGTTAAACCTTGGTGTTTCTTGCCGTCAGTATTATGGAACAACGCATTCGTGGGGTGGTGAAGTGGTTCAGCGCAGACAAGGGCTATGGTTTCATCACGCCAGAAGAAGGTCCTGATGTATTTGTTCACTACTCTGCAATTCAGTCCGACGGCTATCGCAAATTAGAAGCAGGGGAACCAGTCGAGTTCGAGATTACCGACGGACCCAAAGGCAAGCAAGCAAGTTCAGTTGTTATGGTGTCTAGCGGGAACGTCTAAAAACACTCGCGTTGATCATCTCTTAAAAATTAGATCGGTTTTTCTCTAGCCGAAATTAGCTCGGCATCATCTTGAGCCTATCACCCCGATAGGCTCATTTTTTAGGAGTATGTCTGTGAATTTGAAAGCGATTCAAGCGGCGGCGGAACAAGCGGCGCTGCACGCAGGGACTGTTTTACGCCCGTTGTTCGATCAACCCCATGAGGAACAAACCAAGTCGAATATCTATGATGTGGTGACAGAAGGCGATCTCGCGGCAGAAGCGGCGATTTTGCCTTTGCTGCGCGACGCCTTCCCCGAATTTGGCATCGTCAGCGAAGAAGGCGGCGGCTTTGAAGGCAGCGGCGAATATGCGTGGCATATTGACCCTATCGACGGGACGACCAATTTTGCCAATAACATCCCGTTTTTCTCGGTGAGTATCGCCCTCGCAGATCGTCAACTGAACCCCGTTGTTGGCGTGGTCTATATGCCCATTTTGAACGAAATGTTCAGCGCGGCACACGGTCACGGGGCAACGCTGAACGGCAAACCGATCCACGTATCCGGTTTGGGGGAACTATCGCGGGCGGTCATGGCAAGCGGATTCCCGACGACGCGACATACCCTGCCCGAAGAACTCAACAATGTGCGCCATTGGCGCGAAATGCTCTGGCGTGTGCGCGATCTACGGCGTTTCGGCTCTGCCGCGCTTGACCTGTCGTATGTGGCGTGCGGGCGCTTGGATGGTTTCTGGGAACGTCACATCCACTCGTGGGATGTGCTGGCGGGCATCTGCCTAGTCCGTGAAGCGGGCGGCACAGTCACCGATTACGCGGGCGGGGTAGGCAAGGCGGTCACAGGTGCTGAAGTCATCGCCAGCAATGCGCTGCTCCACGCGGAGATGTTAGCGGTGTTAAAGCGGTGATCTGACCTCACCCCCCAACCCCTCTCCAAATGGAGAGGGGAGGCAAACAGAGGGGAAATCAAAAGGGTAGCCGACTTTGGACGAAGTACGGGCTGCCCTTTTTTGATGCACAGGAATTAGCGAGCGATCTGGCTTGCCAATGTCCCGGAGTGACCGATTTCAACGTTTTCGCTGTAGCGGGCTTGCATATTCGCCCCGAATTTTTCCAGCCGCTTGCCGACGCTGATCAACAGGGGTTGGTAAAAGTTGATGCGACCCCGTTGACCCGCCAATGCCTCGCGGATCAGGAGCGCCCGTTCTACGTGTGCAGCCGACTGTCGCTGCTGTTGTGCGATCTCTGCAGAAGCCCAATAATCGAACTGTCGCATGGTCTTGCACTCCTCTAGAAACTTATTGGCGTGATAAAAAGTTCGTCAGGGCGCGTAGGGTATCCACTACGCGGTCAGTGTTTAAGCTGTAGCACTTTGAAACCTCACGCCGCCGCTCGATGATGTAGCCTGTTGCGCGAAGTTGGCTGAGATGGCGTGAGATGGTCGATTGGCTGACATCAAGCCGTTCGATGATGTCTTGAGCGCACATTTCATCATTCTGGGTGAGCAGTTCCAGAATTTGCAGACGGGTATCGTCTGCCAGCGCGTTCAAACGCATCAACAGTTCGGCACGGCTGAACTCGGAAATCGCCGTCGATTGTGCGCCGCGTGGAAGCCGCGCCCCAAAGAAAATGCTGAGTGCGCCCGCTTCCGAATGAACGGAAACATAGGGTCCCAAATGCAGACTCGGTACGAATGTCACCGTCTCAGATGTGACGATTTTCTTCTCTAACAGGTCACGCATATCGCGGTTGGTGACGATGCGGGCGGCTTCAATCGCCGTCTTGTCGCTGAAATCGAGCCGGCTGAACGCGCTGATCGACTCGTTGAGCATGGGCAGTTGATGTTCCCATTCTGCCCGCAGATGGTTGTCCCACATGTAGCGCAAATGCTCTACGAGGTAGCGCTGCATGTCGGCGGGATTTTGCGCGATGTCGAAGGCATCTCCCCACATCACATCTGAGGTACAGTCTTCAATTTTGTTCATGAAGTCGATGTACTGCCCGCGATCCCGCAGCAGTTCCGTCATCGTGACCTGTTTGTCAACCCGTGCCATATGCTCTGGATAGTGCGTGAACATATAATCCAGTTCCTCATCCATTGCTGTGATGAGCGATTCTGGTTTCTGGCGTTCGACAAAATCTAACAGCGCCGGAAAATTGTCGTGCCGATGTTCCATGATGCAGAGTGCTGGCTCAAACGCGCCGAAAATCAGCTTATTCTTGTATAATCGTTCTGGAGACAGCGCCGTCCCCGTCCTTGTAACCCAATCGTGCATCCCCGACAACCGTTCGAGGTCGTTGAGCAAACGTAGGCTTTGCAGGGCGTTCGCCGCAGGTTGCAAGTCAAACCGGACGTTGACGAGGGCTGGAGCAAGGACGAAATCGTTATCCACAGGCTGATCCTTTTATGCGCTGTATGCGCTGTATGCGCTTTATTCAAATTATGCATCTAATTGCATAATTAAAACCAGTTTATGCGTTTTCGTGCATAATGTCAAGGGGTCAATTTTTGCAGGTTAAAAACGTGATTTTTCTGGTCGTGGAGGCTTAATTTGGGACTTGATCCCCTCTTTAATTACGGTATACTTTTGCCCATACGGACAGTTAGCTCAATTGGTAGAGCACTCCTTTGACGTGGGAGTGGTTAGAGGTTCGAGTCCTCTACTGTCCACAAAAAAGCCAGCAACCTTGCTGGCTTTTTTATTTCACCTATGGCATCCTTTTGATTCTCAGCTTAATGCTATAATGAGCATAGCAATGAGAAGAAAGGAGACTACTCAATGACCGTCAAGGCTGTTTTAGAAACCGATCTTTCAGAGATATATAACGAAGTTGCAGACTTCTTTGCATCGAGTCCGTCCGCTCAACAGATTGCAGACTATCGACTGTCTGAAACTTCTGAACGTCTCATCAGCGATTTGCTAGAAGCAAACCGAACACGCGGACTTACCTCTGATGAACAAGCCGCACTCGATGAATACACTCGTATTGAACGCCTTGTTCAATCTATAAAGGTACGCAGCTTCGCCAAGTTAAAGCAAAATGCATCTTGAGTTATATTCCAGAAAATTTGCGGCGCGAAGTTACCGTTCGTGCGGCAGGTCAATGTGAATATTATTTGCTCCCCGAACGTTTTACCCTCAAGAAACATGAAGTCGATCATATTCGAGCAGAGAAACATCGTGGAACAACCTCCAGTGAAACCTTTGTTTAAGTTGTTTTGAATGTAACCGATGCAAGGGGAGTGATCTTAGTTCTGTCGACCCAATAACCGATGAGGTTGTCCCTCTTTTTCATCCCCGACGTGACGTTTGGAGAGAACACTTTACCCTTTTGAGCAGCATGGGTGAACGCTCCCTGTTGATCCCCGCGTGTCCCAACTATAGCGCGTAAATCCTGCGATTGTCTATCATGCCATTGCGTTTATTTGGACGCCACAATACACAGCACACATCCAGCAGCGAGAGATCGGCGTCGAATTGGCGCATGTAAAAATCATAGATGCGCGGCGCAACCGAACGAGCGAAGTCCGATTGTTAGGCTTGGTTCACACATAATTTCCTTAAGTGATGTCATTCGAATGCAGCTAAAAGTCACTCTTAGTTTGTCTGTATCTTAGTACGGCGACTCGGCAAGCGCCCCAAGCAGCGGTCTAAAGTGTTTCATATTGCGGGTGTAGAGCGGTACTTGCAACCGATGATTGACAGACGCGATCATGCAATCGAAAGGATCGATATTATGGCTCAATCTGAATGCGAGAAGCTGCTGCGATGCCCACACTAGATCATTGGTTGATAGTTCGATCAGTTCAAATCGCTCCAGTAGGTTGATCGCATCTTGCTGTTTACGCCGATTCTCTACTCCCTCAATTACTTCCATCCATAATGCACGAGAGATACCCAAGTCACTTTGGTTTGCATACCATGAAAGAGCCTGTGGATAATCACGCGATATATCGACGAAGATGGAGGTATCTATCAGCGCTTTTACCACTTGCTGCGCTCCCGACGTTTCCGCTTCTGTTCGTTCACCCATTCCGCGCCGTCAGTGATGCCCATGTCTGCCCATTTTCCCGTGAGTCCAAGAGCGATCACTTCTTTAGGTGGTAAAGGCTGAACGCGCATCATCGCTGCAACTTCTTCAGGTGTATAAGGTTCTATGCCTGTTGGCTCACCCGTATTGTTGTACTCCGCGAGGCGATCATGCGCCGCCGATAACAACCGTTCCAAATCAGCATGATCAAGTTTCAATACCTGATCGAGAATTTCCTCAAACGGCATATCTGCCATCGTCGTACTCCCGTTCAACGTCTTGATTCTATTATAACCGGGTTTTTTGAGGCGCATAAAGGGCGAGGTGTGCCTCGTCCTAACGTTTCGTAGTTAGCACTCCGGGGTTATAGGGGGCTGCTCAGAGTCAGGATCAGTACGGCGACTCGGCAAGCGATCCAAGCAGCGGTTTAAAGTGTTTCATTAGACGTGCTGGTGGATAGCCGCGCAGCAGATCAATGATCACTGATGTATCGAGTAACGCGCTTACCATTTATTGCGTTCCCGCCGTTTGCGTTTCTGCTCATTGACCCACTCTGCACCATCTGTGATTCCCATATCCGCCCAACCGCCGATCAAACCCTGCGTTTCCATCTCCTCAGGCGTTAATTTCTGAGGACGCATCATCGCTGCAACTTCTTCGGGCGTATAAGGTTCTATGCCTGTTGGCTCACCCGTATTGTCGTACTCCGCGAGGCGATCATGCAGCATCGAAGCCAAACGCTCCTGTTCGGCGCGGTCAAGTTTCAATACCTGATCGAGAATTTCCTCAAACGGCATATCTGCCATCGTCTATGCTCCCGTTAAACAGCTTGACTCTATTATAAGGGGGTTTTTGATCGGGGGAGGTGTCACGGGAACAGGCGGTACAATACCCGTGTCAAGTTCGTCATCACAGCCGTGAACACCCAGTAAGCGGAAAGTAAAACGGCGTGCTGCTCCGGTGTGAAGCGTGTGTATCCCGCCCGCAAGCCCAACAGCGGTGCGCCGATCTCATCCCCGCCCCACATGCGAAGTCCCATAAACAGCGTGCCGGAGAGGTCACGCCAGCGAGTCGTCGTGCGGGTCGCGCCATACGCCGCCCCCGCCGTGATCAAGTAGCTCCACTCCACCAGATCACCGAGCAGGGTACGAGTCTCCTGTGAGCGTGGTTCGACTCCCGTCAGCGACTTGTAGGCGATTCGTCCGGCAGCCTGAAATGGCGTTTCGCCGTCCTCATACTGGCGTGGGATGAGCGCATATTGTTCCAGCAGATCGGGTTGCAGATTGTCATCAGCAGGACGCAGCGCACGCGGGAAGATCACCGGAATGACTTTGCGCGTGTAATAACGCATCACATACGCGCCGACGATCCCGCCGACGATCCCCATCACGAATGCCTTACGCCGATCTGGTACACCGCTCATAAGTCGCCCCATTTCCTAATCTACGTTGGTTGAGAAACAGTGTATCGAAAACGGGGTGTTATCCCTATGCACAGCGTCATAGATTTAGGATCGTCTCATGCAAAATGACGATCACCGTTTTTCTCCCCCTCTCCTTTTTTCGGAGAGGGGGACGGGGGGGGTGAGGCTCTCTTTACGTCCCATCAGAGTCGCGCACCGTGACCGTGACTGTGATCTCGCCCGCGTGTTCAAATGTCAGCGTCACATCGAACACATCCCCGATGGCGAGATCGCGGGTCAAGCCGATTAGCATCACATGATAGCCGCCGGATTGAATCTCTGTTGCGCCGCCTGCCGGAATCAGTATTCCACCTTCGACAGGTCGCATTTGCATCACATCACCCGCGCCCATAATCATCTCATGCAGTTCGATAGACGCCGCCACATCTGACGACGCGCTGATCAACCGATCATCAGCCTCACCAGAGTTGGCGATCAACCCGTAGATCGCGCCGACGGACGCACCAGCAGCGGTGGGACGCGCCCACAGGTCATAGAGTGAGCTGGTACTGGCAGATTCATCAACGAGGTCGTT
>JBBQRJ010000205.1:0-8288 GCA_038214955.1 Aggregatilineales bacterium
GGCAGACAACTTTTCCAGCGCGGCTGGCGCCGTTTCCGCCTGTGCGACCAATGCAAGGATTTCCCCGGTGTACCGATGCAGAATTTCCCCATGTGCAGTCAGGCTGACACCGCGCCAGCCGCGCTGGAAAAGTTGTCTGCCTAAATGGGCTTCCAATTCCTTGATATGCTGACTGACTGCCGACTGGGTAATGAACAGTCTTTCGGCTGCTGCGCTGAAACTACCTTCCTGCACCACGACCGCGAAAATGTGGAGTTTATACAGATCAAGCATAAGACGCCTCAAAGCCATAAGCTGCCGCTAATGCCATATTATAAGGGGTTCATCCTAACTCGACACGCCCGATTTCGGATAAAGTGAACGACATCAGCGATCATGCAGGAATAAACGGAAGATGTCTAAACACACCCCACCGAAGAAGCGCAGCAGTCAGCGGAATCTGATTATCGCAGCAGGTGCTGCGCTGCTGTTGATAGCAGTGATCGTTTTGTGGGCTTCAAGCAGCAGCGGCATCGCCAATGCAGCCCAAGATATTTCCCCATCCGGCTATCAGACTCAGTTTGTCGCCAACAGCACGGCTCACCTCCTGTTGGATGTGCGAACGTCCGAAGAATTCGCCAGCGGTCATATTCATGGGGCGGTCAACATTCCTGTCGAGGAACTGCAAAATCGTTTGAGCGAAGTTTCCCAGAGTGAAGCGGTTGTCGTGTACTGCCGCAGTGGGAATCGCAGCACGCAAGCCGCCCGAATTTTGACACAGGCGGGCTACACCACCCTCTTCGATCTGGGGGGTGTGAACGATTGGACTGCACAAGGTTTCACTCTCGAATAGCATTTAAGGACTGAACATGAATTTCCTCAAAACCATTTTCGGCGGCAGCAGCGCCAGCAGTGTCGATGCAACCGAAGCCAAAGCCCTGATCAACAGCGCAAAACCACCGTTTATCCTCGACGTGCGCCAGCCAGACGAATATCGAGCGGGACATATTGCCGGAGCTAAACTGATCCCCTTGAACGAGCTGCGCGGGCGTATGGATGAACTGCCCAAAGACACCGAAATTCTGTGCGTATGTGCGTCTGGTTCGCGCAGTGGTGTTGCCACGAGCCAGCTTTCGAGTGCGGGATTCAACCCGATTAACTTGCGTGGTGGGATGTCTGGCTGGCAACGTGCAGGAAATCCGGTCAAAAAGGGGAAGTAATGCCGACCTTACTGCTCAACGTGGTTCTGGGCTTTGGGATTGGGGGTTCGCTGGGACTGCTCGGCGGCGGCGGATCGATTTTGACCGTCCCGGCGTTAGTCTACCTTGTGGGACTCACACCACAAGCCGCCGTCACCACCTCACTGGCGATTGTAGGTGCAAACAGTGCGTTGGGCGCGTTTTTCCACCGCTCACAAGGCACGCTGAACTGGCGTGTGGCGCTGGTATTTGGCGGCATAGGTATGGTGGTGTCGTACTTCACGGCGGGTTTCTCCAAACAGTTTTCGCCCCAAGTGTTGATGGTAGCTTTCGCGCTGCTCATGTTGATGGTAGGTTGCTTGTTGATCCGCCTCAAACCGTCCCGCTTTAGTTCGGAGACGGTGAACGACGTGAAATTATGGAAAGTCCTGATCGGCGGAGCGACAGTGGGACTATTGACCGGGATATTAGGCGTAGGGGGTGGGTTCTTAATCGTCCCGGCGCTGATTATGCTGGTAGGAATGCCCATGCACCATGCAGTTGGCACATCACTGGTGATCATTGCGATGAACAGTACCGCCGGATTTCTGGGTCATCTTAGCGGCACACCGCTCGATCTACCGCTTATTTTGATTTTCATCAGCGCGGGGGTGATAGGCACATTTGCCGGATCGCGGTTGGGCAAACGGCTTGATGCCGTCCTCCTGCGTAAAGCTTTCGCATTGTTCGTCATCGGACTAGCCGTTTTCTTGCTGTACGACAACCTTCCCCAAATACTCTAAGGACTGAACAATCATGTATCTGGAACAGTTTTTCGTTGAAGGCTTAGGCTGCGCGTCTTATCTGGTGGGGTGTGAAAGCGCCGGTATCGCCGCCGTGATCGATCCCGACCGAGATGTGCAGAAGTATCTCGATGCCGCCAATCAACGCGGCATGACCATCACCCACATCATTGAAACACACTTGCACGCCGATCATGTCTCTGGCAACGCTGACCTGACCGCGCTCACAAACGCCGACATCTACGTCCATGAAGCGGCGCAAGCTGAATTTCCGCATCAAAAGGTCAAAGGTGGCGATTCGATCACCTTGGGCAATGTTGAATTGCGCGTCCGGTTCACACCCGGTCATACGCCGGATAGCATTACCCTGTTGGTCGTGGATAAGACTCGCGCCGATGAACCCTGGATGGCATTGACCGGGGACACCCTGTTCGTTGGGGACGCCGGACGCCCCGATTTAGTGGGTATCGAAGCGGCAAAGGAGCTTGCCGGAGATATGCACGACACGCTGCATAATGAATACCTGACCCTTGCCGATGGGGTCATGATTCTGCCCGGACATGGTGCAGGATCGCTGTGCGGCAAGTCCATCGGATCGGTGTTGAGTTCAACAGTCGGCTTTGAACGTCAGCATAACCCGGCATTGCAGGTGCATGACAGTGAAGCCTATATTGAATTTGCGACGGCAGATTTGCCAGAGCAGCCCGGCAACCACAAACGCATCAAACAGATCAATCGACAGGGAGTGCGTGCGCTTGGGGAAGTCACGCCGCGCCCGCTCACGACTCAGGCGGCAATCCCCCATTTCCGGCAAGAGGCAGCCTTACTGGATACGCGCTCCAAAGCCGCTTTCAAAGCCAAGCATATTCCCGGTGCAGTTCACCTCGAAGCCGATGATCAATTGAGCAACCGGATCGGCTTTGTGCTGTCGCCCGATGTGCCGATTATCCTGATGATCACGGATGTGCAGGACTACCGCCGTGTCGTCTACAGCCTCGCACGGGTGGGCTATGATCAAATTGTCGGTTATCTGGCAGACAGCCTTGAGACTTGGGAAGCACTCGGCTTACCCACGACCAGCGGTGATGTGCGCGATATTCAGCCTGAAGAACTGAAGGCGATGCTCGATAGCGAAAATCGTCTGGTTATTATTGATGTGCGTGAAGCATGGGAATACGCCAGCGGTCACGTTCCGAATGCACGGCTGATCTCGCTCGGTGAATTTGCACGCCGCGTCAGCGAACTCGATCCGGCGCAACCCGTCGTGGTCATCTGCGCCAGCGGCAGTCGCAGCCAATCAGCAGCGGCGCTGCTGGGGCAAAAAGGCTTTGATACGGTCTATAACGTGATTGGCGGCACGTATAACTGGATGCAGCACGGGCTGCCACTCGTCCAGAATTAGGAGCTCAATTCTATGCAAACCCCCAAGTATGCCGTCGTTCACCTCAGGCAGTACCTGAGGCGGTGGACGCAAATGCTGACCGTGTGTCAGCCCAAAATACAGCGATACAATAGACGCTTAGGCGCTGGCTGATCATCCGAAAAGCGTTGATCAGCCGGAAACCATTTTTATGAAGGAGGATTGCCGATGAATAATCGCCGCTTCAGCGGAGAAATTGAACGACTGCGCGCGGATGAGCGCATCGCACGGTTGGAAATTAGCCGCGTGGTCGATCTTAGCCTTGCAGGACTCAGCGCTGAGTCGATGCTGGATATTGGCACGGGCAGCGGCATATTCGCCGAGGCGTTTGCTGCACGCGGATTAAAGGTCGCAGGGGTTGATTTACGGGATGACATGCTTGAAGCAGCGCGACAATACGTCCCGGTAGGGGATTTCCAGCAAGCTCATATGGAACTGCTCCCGTTTGCTGACGCCGCGTTTGATCTGGCTTTTATGGGACTGGTACTGCACGAAGCCGACGATCTGGTTAAAGCGCTCCGTGAGGCATACCGTACCCTCCGCCAGCGGCTTATGATACTGGAATGGCCCTATGAAATCGGTGAGTTTGGACCGCCCCAAGATCATCGTCTGCGTGCGGAACAGGTGCTGGATGCAGCGCGTGAAGCGGGCTTCAAGACTGTGGAGTCCGTCGCATTGAAACACCTCATCTTATTCCGTATGGAAAAGATAGCCACAACACTTCCGCCAGCGGTTGAATGAGCGAAGCCCTCGATGATCAGCGATGAACAATTTGATCACATCCTACCTGCCCTCCCGATCTTGAGGCACGCCCATCCCGAACTGGTGAACGCCTTCAAACGGGCAGCTTTTCTCACCCGGATTCCCGTTGGACGGGATGTGTTTGTCGAAGGCGACGAGGTGGATGCAATTGCGCTGCTCGTCTCTGGCGTGGTACGTGTGTATAAGGTTGGGGAAACCGGGCGTGAAATCACGCTGTATCGCTTTGGGTTGGGCGAATCCTGTATCCTGACCGCCAACGCTATTCTCACGCGCCAATCGTTCTCCGCAATAGCAACCGTCGAACGGGAGGCTGAGGCGGTCATGATTCCGGCAGAGACGTTCCGAACATGGGTACATCGTTATGATCTATGGCGCGATTTCGTCTTTGCGCTCCTCTCGCAGCGTCTCTCCATTGTCATGGAAATCGTCGATGAAGTCGCATTCCGTCGGATGGACCTTCGGGTCGCCTCGTGGTTGCTGGAACGCAGCAAGGGACAGCATCCAATTATGGTTACCCATCAAGAAATTGCTGCTGAACTCGGCAGTTCCCGTGAGGTGATCAGCCGCATCCTCGAAAATCTGGCGAGTCAGGGACTGGTGCGGATGACGCGCGGCTCCGTTGAAATCCTAGATTTGAAGCGCCTCACAACGCAGACTGCTGGGTGACTTTGTCACAGACACCCTTGGACGTGCTGCTTATACTGGTGACATAAATTCGTATCACTCCTCCAATCAAGGATGGGTGTAAAACTGGACAAGTCATGTAGTATAGGAGCAACGAGATGGCATTCGCAAAGTTTATGGCAGGATCAGTCGGACGCGGCGTACGCATTATTGCAGGGATGGCGTTGATCGCGCTGGGGCTACTGGTGATCAAAGACACGGCGGGTATCATCGTCGCTGTGATTGGGGTACTGCCGATTCTGGCGGGCGTCTTCAATTTTTGTATGATCGCGCCGCTGATCGGTGCGCCGTTTTCAGGCAAAACCGCTCAGAAGAGCTAATGAACTGCCAAACGCACGTGGAAATATTAAACACGCCGCCCGCTGTAATTATCGCGGGCGTGCGTTCTTGAATATCACCAGCAGTGATCGTTCCACTTCACGAAATCGCTTAAGCCATTTCTTACCCCAACTCAAACTGAGCTTTACCCCGAGTAGTGGAGGAAACGGGTGTCCGTAGCGCTGCAATAGTCTCACTGAAGATTAGGGTAGGTAAATCCGCGTGACGATACCGTTTTCTTCCGTCCCCGGCGGCTTTTGCGTTCTGAATAGGAAGGATGAGCATTGGATTGTCATCGATCATGAGAATGTAAAAGATAGGTTAGGGCAGATGCTTCGGTTTCCAAATTTGGGTGGCGGAACCGGGAATCAGCGTGGCATTCACTTTGAGGATGCGATACAAAGTTATATTGATGCCTCGCCGTGGAAGCCATCCGATGAACTACGTGCTATGCGTCAAGTACACCTTTTACGGCGGGGGGATGGTAAAAACAACCAGATCACAGATATTGATGCGATTGGTGAGTCTGGCGACACGCTTTTGATCGTTTCATGCAAGGCGGTTATTTTCAGCGTCGGACAAGACATCGGTGAGTACCACGTTCTTAAATATGCGCGTCTACGTCTTGATGAAGCGGTTCTCAAATGGCAGGCTGTAAAAGCCGAATTGCTGGATTCGCCCATCGGGCAAAACTATAATTTTAGTCGTTATTCTAAAATCATCACTATTGTTTGCACACCCAATGTGGTTTACACAGAAAGCGACGTGTCACTATCCTATGAAGTCGGCAATTTGCGTAAGTCGGCAACTGCCTTAGAATTTATTGACTGGCTGAATACTTGAATCTTGAACCGGGCGCGACGAACAACTTGGAGCTTTACACCCGTTTGACGCTGTTGCACTATCCCTTACCTCAGGTCTCTTGACATTCTAAAAAAACAAAAACACCTCACTCTTAGTGAGGTGTTCGTTGAGATATTGTCTTTGTACACCCCGCTGACCGCATTTTGAGCTGGTGAGGGTCTTGTTCGACCGCGACTGGGATGCGAAACCAATGCTTAAATTATCAACGGTTCCGATTTGCTGCGCCTTTCTAGCAGACAGCGCTCACCTTTCGTTTTTGGTTTCTACAAGATGTGTGCCAGTCAAAAATAGAGAATGCAAATGACCAATTCTCAATAAAGAAAAATCGGCTAAAGTCCTCGAAAATTTGCTCAAGACTCCAGCCGATCAGGATCAACCGCCATGCATGGCGCGGAGCGCACTTGGCAAATCAAAGGTGTTGACCAAGAGATGCATAGTGAACAATGCGATGCGTCACGCCGTTGCGAAAACAATTCGTCTGGAATTTATGGTCGAAGGCGCACACACGACACTGCGCGTGTGTGATGATGGCAAAGGGTTCGCTTCGCTGTTCCGGCTCATTTCACCGACTTGACGCGATCTGGACATTTCGGCTTGATCGGAATGCGCGAGCGTGCGACGCTGGTTGGAGGAGAAGTAGCGATTATCTCAGCACGGAATCTGGGGACACAAGTGATCTTTACCGTTTAACGTGTTCCTGCCAGTAGTGATACGTCTTAGCGATGACGGTAATCACGTTTTTGATCTCGCTTTCAAGGCGAAACGTTGGGCTGGCAGGGAAATAGAGAATCGCTCCCTCTCGACGCACACTGATGTTTTCCACCACAACCGCACGCAGCAGCCACAGCGCCATGTCCTCGTTTTCGCAGACCAGCCCGATCCAACCGGGGCTGTCACTCTGCACCACGTCCAACTCCGTTACCATGCGAATGCCGCGTTCAAGTTCTTTTAACACGCGCTCGTAGCCCTTCGGGTCAGCCGACACCACATCTGTTGAAACCGGTTCGAGCAGCGTCCCGCGATGCGGCGGACCGCCCGCCAGTGCCAGATCGCAGAAGTCCGTCCAAATTTCATCCCAGACGGCATTCCCCTCGGCGTCCAGCTTCAACCCGGCTGCGCCCATCGGGGCGGCGCTTGGCACTGCGAGTTGGTAGCGCGGCGGCAGGATGTTCAGGGCGGCGATTTTCTGCTCGACCTGTGCCGATTCGTAGGCGTACTGAGGCGCGATTTGAAGGGTGATTTCGCTCAAATGGGGGATGGCTTGATGCAAGGTTTGTTCAATCTGCCGCGCGATTTGATGACTTTCAGTGAGGGAGAGTTGATCCTCAACGGTTGCGGCGATCTCCGCGAACAGTTGATGCCCTACCCAACGAACGCGCAGTCGCTTGACAGACTGCACACCCTCAACCTGAAGGGTGTAGTGTTCAATTCGATTGACGAGTCCGGGATCGACGGCATCCATCAGCCGACACCAGATGCGAACCGTCGCATCACGGGTGATGAACAGAATGGCGATCCCAATCAACAGCCCAATGATGGGATCGAGGATCGGCAGCCCCAGCGCCGTCCCCCCTGCCGCGATCAACACCGCCAGCGAGGTGAGTCCGTCGATACGCGCATGAAGCCCGTCCGCGATCATCGCGTCGGAGCCAATCTTGCGCCCAACCCGAATTTGAAGCAGGGCGACTGTTTCGTTGCCCACAAAGCCAATGATCGCCGCCACAGCTACCCAAAGCATGTTCTGCATCGGCTGAGGGTTGATGAGCTTTTGAATGGACTCCCAGAATACGACTCCAGCACTTACCGCAATCGACAATACGATAAATACTCCCGCTACATCTTCGGCACGCCCGAAACCGTAAGTGTAGCGGCGCGTCGCTGCACGACGTGCCAGATAGAACGCGATCAGCAGAGGAATCGAATTGAGGGTGTCGCCAATGTTATGGACGGTATCCGCCAGCAGTGCCACGCTTCCGCTGAGGGCAACGATGCCAATTTGTAGCAACGATGTCGCGCCCAGTGCCAGCAGCGCCAGCCAAACGGTACGTATACCTTCCTGATTAGCAATGAAAGCCGGATCGCCTACTAACGGCGCATGTTCATGCCCGCCCATATGGAAAATCTGTTTGATCCATCCCGGCACGCTTCTGGGCTGCTCGTGTGCATGTGAATGGTCGTTATGATTATGTTCGTGCACCATCAATGCGCTCCCGGATAGATTAAACATCAAGATGGTTGATTCTAAAATGATGTCAGGTCTACAATGTCTTATTGCAAAAA
>JBBQRJ010000206.1:0-8191 GCA_038214955.1 Aggregatilineales bacterium
CCTCATTTAGCACCTGTCCCGACGCAGCCTGTTTGCTGATCATGGGGAACTCCTATGCGGCGACGCGCAAGTTGAGATAACATACTGTCTAAAGTTTCGATTATAACACGGCAAATGATACCCGTTTTTAAGGAGTACAACATGCAGCTTGACCTAGAACAGATCGTCCATCAAGCATTCGATGGCGTAGAGTATGGCAATTATATCAACGGGGAGTTTCGTTGGTCTGCGAATGGAAGCACCTTTGATGTGACGAATCCGGCGACAGGCGATCTGCTGCTGCGTATCCCTGATGCAGGCGCGAGTGATACCCTAGCCGCCATTGACGCCGCCTATGCCGCGCTTCCCGCGTGGTCAGCCACCCCCGCCGCTAACCGTGCTGATCTGCTGCGCCGTGCCGCCGCGCTCATGCTGGAACGGCGTGAACGTCTGGCGACGATCATGACGCTGGAACAGGGTAAGCCAATGACCGAGTCACGCGGGGAAATCACTTACGCCGCCAGCTTTTTAAGCTGGTTCGCGGGTGAAGCCGAACGCATTTATGGGGATATTGTACATAATTCCGCGTCAAATAAGCGTATTTTCGTGCTGCGACAGGCGGTTGGCGTGGCAGTGATGATCACGCCCTGGAATTTTCCCGCCGCCATGCTCACCCGTAAGCTAGGTCCCGCGCTGGCGGCGGGTTGCACAGTGGTCTGCAAGCCCGCCGAACAAACCCCACTGACGGCGTTGGAATTGGGACGCATCTTTCAGGAAGTTGGTTTTCCTCCGGGCGTGATCAATATCGTGGCGGCAAGCGACCCGATCCCGTTCTCGGACACGATTTTTGCAGATGACCGCGTGCGTAAAGTATCGTTTACGGGGTCAACGGAAGTCGGCAAAACCTTGATCCGCAACTCCGCCGCAACGGTCAAACGTATGTCATTAGAATTAGGCGGCAACGCGCCGTTTATTGTATTCGATGATGCCGATTTACCCGCCGCCGTACAGGGTGCAATTGCGTCGAAGTTTCGGAACGCGGGTCAAACCTGTGTGTGCGCGAATCGCATTTTCGTGCAGCGTGGCGTCTATGATCAATTCGCGCAGATGTTCACCGAAAAAGTAGCGGGAATGAAAGTCGGCAACGGCTTGTTGGCTGATACGGTGATTGGTCCGCTGATCGATTTACCCGCCCGTGATAAAGTGGAACGCCACATTGCAGATGCGTCGAAGCATGGGGCAGAGATTCGACTCGGCGGTGTGCCATATCCTGAGAACCCGTCCGGCACCTTCTGGACGCCAACAGTCCTCACCAATGTTTCGACGGATATGCTCATCACGCAAGAGGAGACGTTTGGACCCGTCGCGCCGCTCATTTCGTTTGACAGCGAAGACGAGGTGATCGCTATGGCAAACGATACGCCGTTCGGGTTGGCGGGCTATTTCTACACGCGGGATGTCAGCCGCGTGATGCGCGTGGCGGAAAAGCTGGAATTCGGGATCATCGGCGCGAATGACGCGCTGCCTTCTGTTGCTCAAGCGCCGTTTGGCGGGTTCAAGCAGAGCGGGCTAGGGCGTGAGGGTGGTTCTGTCGGCATTGATGAATATCTCGAAGTCAAATACCTGTCGTTGGGATTGTAATTAATCAAACGACGAGCGGTGTTTGAAATACCAGATCGTTGCTTCGGTGCGGTTGTTCACGCTGAGTTTGGCGAAAATGCTCTTGATGTGAAAGCCAACCGTATTTCGGCTGATGACCAACTGTTCGGAGATTTCTGAGTTGGTTAAGCCGGAGGCAATGCACGTCAGGACTTCGAGTTCCCGCTGAGAAAGATCATCTTTCTTGGTGGATTGTTTGAAGAGAGGTTGTGCGGTCTTGGGATAGATCAACTGACCCTGTGCGACCTGTCGGATTGCATCGAGGATTTGGCGGAACGGCTGCGATTTGAATACGTAGCCTTCCGCCCCGCGCTGCAACGCAGATCGAATCTCGTGGATGTCTTCACAGCCGCTCAAAATGAGTATACGCAATGGGAATCCGCGACGACGCACATCATCTAAGATTGATAAGCCGGGGTCAGGCATGAGCAGGTCAAGCACGAGTACATCAACGGGGACGCTCACGAGCAAATTCAAGAGCGTGGCGCGATTCTCTGCCGTACCCACCACATGCATATCATCTGTATGAGCAAGCAGGAGAGCGAACCCTTCTAAAAAAACAGGGTGATCGTCAACTAAGGCGACATGTATTTTTGCGTCCATAGAATTCAACGGCGGGGGACACACGGTTTTAACCGGGTGGGGAATGCCGTCTTGCCTCCTCTCCTTCAATGGGGCAATCGCTCCCCGAAGGGAGGTCGTTTTTTGCCGTAAAGCTGGAAAACGACCAAACCGCCTCCCCTTGCGGGGGTAAAGTTTGCCTCGCCAAGGTTATTTCGGCTTGTCGCGCTCAACACACTGACTTAGACCCTCAGCCTGTTTAATGTTGAACGATAGAGCTACAGACTGGCACGCATCCGTAGGTATCATGACCGAGATAACGTAGCCCCGTCAGTCTTGCGACTGGTGGCTGAGGCTGGTCAACATGAGCCTGCATCACTACAAGCTCCCGGTTTTAACCGGGGGTCGCTGACAAGCCTTATCTAAAACAATATTTATCCCTACATATTTGGGTAGGATGTCCTCCACCCGAATGTGGGTTGTTCCCGTCTGTGTGTCCTGTTAGGCTCAACACAGACCTTTGACGCAGCACCAATATAGCGTAGACTAGGCACGTTCGCCAATCGACAGAGTCTCTAAGAGAAGGCGATTAGATTTATTCAGGAACATAAAATATGGATTGGCAGGCGCAAAACACCGCGCTCTTAAAAATTTGGGGTGAAGCACAAACGCAAATGCTCGATGCGTGGGGACGCATCGCTCAGCAAGCGCAAAGCCCGTTTAACCGCAATAACTCGCCTTTTGCCTCTGCGATGTTAGATGCTTCGACAGAGGCGATCCGGCAGGGCATTCGTGCAATGGCGTTTGATGCTGACCCCACCGCCCGCGAAGCTGCCGAAAAGTTGTTTATCAGCCAGACGAGCGTTGTACGCTTGTTAGAAATGTCGCTCCGCATATGGGGGAGTCTGCTGCCCGTTTTACAGGCGGGCAGCGATTGGCGCTATGCCTTGCGCGAACAGATGAACTGGGTCAAAACGCAGACGCTCCAAGCGGCGACTCACGGGTTGCATACTTCAGGGACGTATCAACAGTTGTGGTCGGCGTTTTTGGAGGACAGCCAAACCTTTGGTAAGCCCTGGTTGGATGACAAGGACAAAACCACGCAGAACGGCGCGGCGGGTGGTGATATGGTGTGGGAAGCCTACCAGAAGACGTTTGGCGAACTTGTGACGCTGCCAACCTCGCTGTGGACACGCGAAATTGACGATGGGATGCGTCTTGCGTTTGCCGCATGGGTCGATATGCAGCAAGCCCTCTACGATTACAATGTGATTTTGTCGGAAACGTGGTGCGCGGCGTTCGAGCAATTCATGTTTGACCTGATCCGCTTGATGGAATCGGGCGAAATGCTGGAAAGCGTGCGTGATATGCTCAATCGGTGGAGTGCCGTCGCCGATAACAGCTTTAAACAATCGTTTTTGACCGAAGGCTATATCCGCGCACAATCGCGCTTGGTGCAAACAGTGATCGCTTATCGCCAACGGCAGCGTCAGGTCAACGAGCGGTTTATGCACATGTTCGACTTGCCCACGCGCACAGAGATTGACGAAGCACACCGCCGAATCTACGAACTTCGCAAAGAAGTACGCGAACTCAAACGCGAAATGGCAGCGATCAAGGCACAGTTGAACGGAGGGCAATCTTGATCCCTGAATTTCCACTGGCGCTTTCGTCTGAACAGATCGCTAACGAGTTGGTCGAAATGAGCCGCCGCGCTGTTGAAGGCGTGCGGGCATTGAGTCAGGTTCGCAGCGAAGACATCGCGTATGGTATTACCCCTAAGACCGCCGTCTATCATGATGATCTCGTCACGCTTTACCGCTATACACCGCGAGTCGTTGCGCCTTTAGAGCCACCCGTGTTGATCACCTACGCGCTGGTCAATCGTCCCTATATGATCGATTTGCAGGAAGATCGCTCATTGGTGAGCGGACTGCTTGACCTCGGCTTAGATGTGTATCTGATCGATTGGGGCTACCCGCAGCGCAATGATCGCTGGCTCACGCTCGATGATTACATCAACGGCTACCTGAACGACTGCGTAGATCATCTCTTAGGTTCGCTCAAAATTGAGCAAATCAATCTGCTTGGTATCTGTCAGGGTGGGGTGTTCAGCCTGTGCTACGCGGCGCTCAACCCGTCCAAAATCGCCAACTTGATCACAATGGTTGCGCCAGTGGATACTCATGTGCCGGATGGGTTGCTCAATCTGTGGATGGGCGCGAATGGCGGTAAACCGTCAATTGACCCTGAAAAGATGGTTGAGGCGTTGGGTAACATCCCCGGCGATGTGATGAACTTCGGCTTTTTGATGTTGAAACCATTCGAGTTAGGCTTGCAAAAATATCTCTCATTGTTGGATACCTTAGACGACAGCGCCCATTCGACCAATTTTCTACGGATGGAAAAGTGGATTTTTGACAGCCCCGATCAAGCGGGGGCGGCGTGGGCAGAATTTGTGCGTCACTTCTATATCGAAAATGGCTTGATACGCGGCGAAATCGAGATCGGCGGGCAGCGGGTTGACCTCAAAAAAATTATTATGCCCGTTCTCAACGTCTATGCAGAGAAGGATCATCTCGTACCACCGGCGTCAAGCAAGGCGCTCGAAGGGGCGATCAGCAGCAGCGATTACACAGCCGTTTCGTTCCCTGTGGGACACATCGGCATGTATGTCAGCGCCCGCGTGCAAAAACAGCTCCCCCCGACGATTGCCGATTGGTTGAAAGCGAGGTGTTCCCCCATAAACCTCGGATGAGTCCATTGCGGTTGCGTGGTCAACGCCGACTCGCATAAGATTACAGTTATCAAGCCTCATGTTAGGAATCTCCCATATGGTTACAAAATCGATCCGCTTCCACTATGCATGGATTGTGGTTGCGGTGACTTTCTTCACGCTGTTATTCGCAGCGGGCGTCCGCACGATTCCAAGCGTGATCATTAAGCCGTTGGAAGCCGAATTTGGATGGGATCGCACGAGCGTATCCTTCGCAGTTGCGTTGAGCCTGTTCGCCTATGGCTTCGGCGGACCCATCGCTGGATCGCTAGTGGATCGCTTTGGTCCTAAGCGCGTCATGCTGGCAGGACTCGCGTTAATTACGCTGGGACTCGTGCCGATCATGTGGATGCAGAACATCTGGGTGTTTAACCTGCTGTGGGGCTTGGTCGTTGGCATTGGCACAGGGATGATCGCCAATGTTCTGGGCGCGACGATAGCGAATCGCTGGTTTAATGCGCGGCGCGGGCTGGTACTTGGATTGTTGGGCGCGTCAGCGGCGGCGGGTCAATTGATTTTCGTGCCAAGCGCGATTGCGCTGGCGACCAGTTCGGGTTGGCGCACAGTGATCGGTATCATCGCGTTCGGCGTCGGTATGATGATCATCCCCGTGCTGCTGTTCATGCGAAATCGCCCATCAGATATGGATTTGCAGCCCGTCGGCGGTGAGAATGTGACTGCAAGCGGCGCGGTGGTTGTCGAGCCGTCCACCCCATTGCGCGAGGCGCTCAAAACGCGGGATTTCTGGCTGTTGGCGCTCAGTTTTTTCGTGTGCGGATACACCACCAATGGTTTGATCGGCACACATTTGCTTCCGCACACTGTCGAACATGGGTTTATCGAAGTCGAGACGGCGGGTGCGGAAGCAAATGTGAATCATGAACATTGTGGGGACGTTGGCGTCTGGTTGGGCAACAGATCGCTATGACAACCGCAAACTGCTGGCGACTTACTACGGCTTGCGGGCGCTGTCATTGGTGGCGCTGCCGTTTATCGTGGAAATCCGCGATTTATACCTGTTCGCGCTCGTTTACGGGTTGGATTGGGTGGCGACTGTGCCGCCAACGGTCAACTTGACGGCGAGGCGCTTTGGACGCGGATCGCTTGGTTCAATCTACGGGTGGATTTTCTGTTCACACATGATCGGCGCGGGGATCGCAGCACAGGCGGGCGGTATTTTCCGTGATGCGCTTGGCGACTATCATTTGATTTTCTTGTCCGCCGCCGTGTTCGGATTTATCGCAGCGGTCTTGTCGTTGAGCATTTCGACCCGTAGAGCAGTCACCGTCGCATCACAGGCGGCGTAAGCGAAAGAAATCAACCGCGATGGCGAGGCGGCGGGGATCGCCGCTTTGCCCGACTTCACGCGGGACGATCACTGCGTCGTAATTCAGCGTGATTTGCGTATGTCGTCCGTCCCCGATCACATCAGCGGGGACTCGCCATGTAAACTCACCCAAGCCGCCTGTCCCCACGGTGACCGGATTGCCAACGGCAGCCCCGTTGACTGCTAGGGAGACGCGCCGATCTTCCCAGAACGCCTGCATATTCACCGTGAGATCATATTCGCCCGGCAGAAGATCGGCGTAGGTGTCCGTTTGCGGATATTCGCCAATCCAGCGCAACGTCAGCCCGCCGACACCTTCCTGCCAGTGATAGCCCCACCCGATATAGGCTTGATCGCCCTGTGAACCGATATCGATCAGGTAGGTGTCCGGTTCGACTTCCGGCGGGGTACGGTCTGGACATCCGTCGGGATGCCAGCGCGTGCGATAAACAATCGCATCGCCTTCAACCGTATAGAAGCACAGAAGATCGTCAAGCTGGTTGAAATAACCGATGATCTCTTGCAATGTAGACGTGTTGCGCTCGATCATGTCGCTGTGAATAACAAAGTAGCCAATCGGGTCGCTGTAAATGCGTTCACGCAGTTCGGTTTCGACCAAATCGGGTTCAAGGAAGCGCCGCCCGCCTAACCACGCCAGCAGAGGATCAGCAGTTTCCATATTCATGTAGTACCACGTATTAGTACGTGACAAATGTCCGTTGATGACTTTCTTACCATGTGTCAGCGCATAGAACTGCGTGATCAGCCAGCGCGGATTGCCGACAATGCCTTCACCGCTCCCGCCCGCCGTTGGCATATCCACGATCACATATTCGTAAGGTTCGCGTCCCATGTCGGCGTAGAATTGATAGCTTGGGGGGAGCGGCTGAATCGGCTGTGGCGAGAAAATCCGCGTTTCGCCTACCACCAGCAGCATAAGCGCGACTCCCATCCATGTACGGATTTTGAACTGAGAGAAGGTCTTTCCGGCGAAAATCAACCCTGCGACGATCACCGCCGGGGCGAATCGTTCCGGGTAGCGGAACATCCCTCCGAAGAAAGCGTGCATCAGCGGATAGGGAAATGCGCCCGCTGTGAGCATCAGCGGCAGGATAACGAGTATTAACCAAAAAGCCTCATCCCCACTCGCTTTGCTCATCCGCCCCTCTCCCTTGGGAGAGGGGGTTGGGGGGTGAGGCTTCCAAAGCAGTTTGACAACCAGTGCCAACCCCATTAACGGGATCGGCAGTGCGCCTAACGATGCCCGTTGATAAATGCGCGAGAAATAGCCGTCTGGAAATGGGACAGTAACAGCACGTTCAAGCGGAGTAGAGGCGAGCGTAGAACGGTCATAGATCAGTAGGTAGGGGAGCGATCCGGCAGCGTACCACAGGATTACCATGATACTGATCGCCAGCAGCCCACGCCCGACCACGCGCATAGGTTGTTTAGACTGCACCAGTGTCAATATGCCGTAAGGAATCACGATGGGCGCGGCAAGCAGAAGCCATTGCACATCCGTCATGATGACGCCGTAGAGCGCCACGCCGAAGATCAGCGCCCATATCCAACCTCGGCGCACCACTTCGCGCCACAACAGAATGAGCGTCGGCAACCAGAACACGCTCATCAGGTTGATGTTCGTCCAATACAGACTGTTGATTATTAGGGGACTGAACTGCAAGATCGCGCCAAATGCCAATGCCAGCAGCGTTTTGACACCTTCCCGCCTCAGCAGCAAATAGAATGCCCAGCCCGTGAGCGTGAAGTCTAGCGCCAGAATGACCGTCATTGCGGCGACTGTCCCTGCAAGCGGTTCAATCACAGCCCATACGGGATACCAGAATGGTGTCAGCGTGTGATAGGCAAGGTTGGACGTAAACGGTGCG
>JBBQRJ010000207.1:0-8133 GCA_038214955.1 Aggregatilineales bacterium
TGTCGCTCCGGTAGCCCGTTGATGTCCCAACGGTTTTGATGTTGATCGCCGCATTATGATCGCGGTCAATGGTCAATCCACACGCACAATCCAGCACATGGTCTTGCAAGGTGAGGGTGTGGTCACGCTGACAGCCTGAACATTTCTGAGTCGTGCGTTCCCAACGGTCAATCTTGACGAAACGTCTGCCGCGCTTGAGTGCCACCCATTCCATGCGGGTCAGGAACTTGCCGAAGCCCAAATCGCTGACCTTCCGTCCCCACCAACGTTTCATTCCCTCAAGGTTCAAGTCCTCAAAGCACACCAGCGCATACTCGTTACACAAGTGATGTGCCAACTTGAAGTGGTAGTCACGGCGTTGGTCGGCAACGTGGGCGCTGTGTTTCGCCAACGCCCGTCTAGCTCGTTTGTACCGCTTTGACCCCTCGACTTTGTGCGACAGGTTGCGATGTAAGCGCCGTGTTTTGTTCAACCCTTGCGCGAAAAACTGGGGACTGGCGTAGCCACGTCCTTGATCATCCGTCAGAAACATCTTCAGACCGAAATCGAAACCGCCGCTTTGACCCGTGCTGGTTTCTGCAATCGGCATCTGTTCCACAACACAAAACACGAGCCATAGCCGCCCGACAGCATCCCGCTTGACCGTCAGCGTCTTGATTTGCCCGACCATCGGGCGATGTTGGACGAACTTGTAGGTCGTCCCGTCGATCTGGATCGCCGCCCGCGCTCGTCCATACTTGCCATTGGCTTTTAGCACGTTCTGGTTGTATAGCACCAGTTTGTAGCCCTTTTGCGGAAAGGTGAAGGAACTGTATTTCTTGGCTTTCTTGAACTTCGGACGCCCTTTTGCCAGTTGCTTGAAGTAACGTTGATAGCCCTCATCCAAGCGCCGACACACATTCTGACACGCTTGCGAGTGCAAGCCTTGCCACAGCGAAAATCGCTCCGTTTTCCGCAGTTTCAAAACATGGTTATTCATGTCGGTGAGGGTGATATACTTGCCCGTTAACCGATAGTAGCGTCGTTGCAGGGCAATGAAGTGATTCCACACGGTAGACGCGACAAAAATCATGCGCCGCAGTTTGCGATCTGGCTTATCGCAGCGGTACAGGCGATATTTGTACATCTTGTGGACAATCACGAAGATTGCCCACTGATGTATCGCTCAAGTTCGTCTCGTTTCATATTGATAGTCTACCCATTGTCAACACGCAGCACAAGCGCAACGTGCGCTTTCATCCACGCGCTAAAGCGCAAGGTTTTCCCGCGCCAGAAAACTATAACAAACATGACAAAAAATTACAGGGAGGTACTGGTTTGGATATTGTGTGAATTATTGTGGAGGTTTAATGAGGTCAATACGGGGAAAACGTAGGGGCGCAGCGTTCGTGCTGCGCCCCTACAAAACATTGTGATGTTAGAAGTTAGCTCGAAGCGGTGGCTTCGGGCGTCATTTCTTCCATCATGGCTTCGTCCGTTGCCATTTCGGTCATTTCCATCATCGGTTCTGCTGTCGGAGCGTCCATGATGTTAACTTCACCATCAGTGACATTACCAACGCTCAACAGTTGGAAGTCGCCGCCAGTCGCTTGGTAGATACCAATGTCCGACACCGATGTTTCGCCATTGCCTTCAGCGGTCAACACACCGGTCAAGCCCTGGAAGTCTACAATGCTGCGGACGTAGTCGGCAATCGCGGCGCGGTCAATGACCAGATCGCCGTTCGCATCAACTGTACCCACTGCTTCAACGGCATCCAGCAAAATGTTCGCTGCATCATAACCATTTGCATGGTACGGTGCTGGCGGTTCTTCGCCATAGGTTTCGACATAACGTGCGAGGAACGAGGCAAGGGCTTCGCTGTCGGCAGAAATCGCGCTCGTGGCGTAAATACCTTCCGACGATTCGCCTGCGAGTTCGAGGACTTCCGTCCCACGAATACCATCTGCGCCCATGAACGGCACGTCTTCAAGACCTGCGTCCGCACGCTGTTCGATGATACGGGCTGCTTCTGCGGGGAAACCGCCGAAGTAGATCAATTGGGGTTCAAGCTGTGCAAAATCGTCCAACAGACCACGGAAGTCGGTATCACCGACGGTGACTGCATCCGACGCGACAACTTCGCCGCCCAGTTCTTCAAAGCGTTGGGTAACAACGTTCACAAGACCTTCACCGTAGGCGCTGCCATCGTGAATGGTGGCAATGCTGGTGAAGCCCAACACGCGGAAAATGTAATCTGCTGCGATACGTCCCTGGAACGCATCCGACACGACTGCACGGTTAAAGCTCGTGTAATCGCTGGCGGTGAGGTCAGGCGCTGTACAGCTTGGGCTGATGCTGGTGTAACCCGCCGCATCGAAAATGGGGGCTGCCGCACGGCACGCGCTGGAACACATCGGACCTACGACGCCCACAACGCTGTCATCGGACGAGAAGCGGTTGGCAACAGCCTGACCACCTTCAGCCGCGCACAGGTCGTCTTGAACGTCAATTGCAACTGTGAATTCGACACCGTCCACCGTGACCGTCGGACGATCTTCGAGCGCCAGTTCGACGCCACGTTGAATGTCGATACCGAGCGGGGCAATACCTTCGCCGCTCAAACCAACCGCAACACCGATGACCAGTTCATCGTCTGCCGAGAACATGAGCGAACCCGCCATATCGACTGCCATATCGTCAGTCGCTTCTGCGGTCATTTCCATCATGGCAACTTCAGTCGGGGCTTCGGTGGGAGCCATGGTCGGCGCAACGGTAGGAACATCCGTCGGTGCAACGGTAGGAACGTCTGTTGGGACATCCGTCGCGGTGGGTTCATCCGTCGGCGCTAAGGTAGGAACAACCACGACCATTTCTTCGGTCGCTTCTTCGGTCATTTCCATCATGGCTTCTTCGGTTTCATCCATAAGAGCCATTTCTTCGGTTTCATCCATCATGGCTTCTTCGGTTGCCACTTCGGTTGCTTCCATCATCGGTTCTTCAGTTTCAGCAGCAGATGCCGCCGTCGCCGGAACATCGGTTGCCGGAACTTGCGTTGCCGGACGTGGCGATGGTGTAGGTGTTGCAGTCGGCGAACACGACGACACAACGAGCGCCAGCACCATAAAAACAATCAAACTCCAACGAACTCTAGACATACTTCCCCTCCGGGTAATGAACAACACTTTCAAGTCAAGTCAATGAGAAAAAAGGAACATCTCCTTTTAACATCATAACAAAAATTGTTGCAAAAAAGCGAGTTTTGCTACTGTTTTTCTAGAAATTGATGCAAATTAGTGATGTTATTGATAGGAACAGCCATTTTTGTGTCGTCAATACGTCGATTCAGCCCCACCAGCACATCTTTTGTTCCCACTTCGAGAAAGATTTGAGCGCCGTCCGCGATCATATGCTGCACCGATTCCGTCCAGCGCACGGGCTGCGTAAGCTGAGTCTCTAGCTCATAGCGAATCGCATCAACGTCTAGCAGCGGCGCGGCGCTGACATTCCCGTAAACAGGCACAGCGGGCATTGTGAATTCGACCTCAGCAAGCGCCCGCGCAAATTCATCTGCTGCTGGCTGCATGAGCGGCGAATGCGACCCGATGCTCACTGCCAGTTTGATCGCCCGACGCGCCCCCGCCGCTTTCGCCAGAACCAAGCCCTGCTCCAGCGTCGCAACATCGCCAGAAATCACCGACTGACCGGGGCAGTTATCATTCGCCAGCACTAACACGCCGCCTGTTTGAGCCGCCGCTTGAGCGCACACCTCGCGCACTTTTTCCGAGTCGAGTCCGAGAATCGCCGCCATTGCGCCGGGTTGTGAATCGCCCGCCGCTTTCATCAGCCTACCGCGTTCGCGCACAAGACGCAAACCCGCCTCGAATGATAGCACACCCGCCGCCGCCAACGCGGTAAATTCGCCCAAACTGTGACCCGCCACAAATGCGGGGAATGCGTCGGGTAGTTCGGTTTTTAGCGCATTGAGAATCGCTAACCCACTGACAAAGAGCGCGGGCTGCGTGTTGATCGTATCGTTTAGGGCGTCTTCGGGTCCCTCAAACATCAGACCAGAGAGCGAGAAGCCTAACAGATCATCTGCTTGCTGAATCAGATCATGCGCCACAGGGTAGGAGTCAGCAAAATCCTTTGCCATCCCAACCACTTGTGATCCTTGACCGGGAAACACAAACGCAGCAGTAGACCAATCAATATTCAGAGGCGAACTCCGGTGTCTGTGAAAAGGCGCACAGAGTTTAGCATAGCCGAAATGTTAAACAAAGCAAGTACCTAAAATTAGAAATTGCTGATAACAGAAAAGCCATTCGCAAAGGAATGGCTCTCTGATGAAAAAAATGGTTTCGATTAAAGGCGAAAGAACTACTTCGCTTCAATTTCGACGCGGGTTTCGCCGCGATAGGTGCCGCAGTTAGGACACATATGGTGCGCCACATGATATTCACCACAGGTTTCGCAGCGAAGCAGGTGATTCAGCGTCAGCGAATCGTGTGCGCGTCGCTTGTTACGACGGCTGATAGAATGTTTTCTCTTCGGTAGAGGACCCACGGATTTGCTCCTCAAACTAGCAAAACCGACCTCAACACGGGGTCGGCGGCTGTTGTCAATAGGTGGAGCATTATAAAGGCGCGGGGAGTCAGGGTCAAGGTCAAGAGTGAGGCGGTGACGCTCAGGTTGACGAGAAGTAACGTTTGCCTTTCAGCGCCTCTGGCAGTAGATCGCCTTCGTCGTACATCTCGTAGTCGCCCCCATAGCCGAGTTCTTTCATCAAGCGTGTGGGCGCGTTTCGCAGTTTGAGCGGAATAGGTAGATTGCCACGCTCCTGCACATCTTCTAGCGCACGGAAGAACGCATCACACGACTCGCGGCTTTTCTTCGCCTGTGCGAGATAAACCGTCCCATGCGCCAAGTTGATCTGGCATTCGGGGTAGCCCACCATTTCGACGGCGCGAAACACCGCATTCGCAACGACCAGCGCCGTCGGGTTAGCGACGCCAATATCCTCGCTGGCGAAAATGACCATGCGCCGCGCAATGAATTTCGGGTCTTCGCCGCCGTTGACCATTCGCGCCAAGTAATAAAGCGCCGCATCGACGTTGCTGGCACGCATACTCTTGATATACGCGCTGATAGTGTTGAAATGTTCTTCCGCCTGTTTGTCGTAGCGTAAATGCTTCGATTGCAGCGTATCTTTGAGCCGTTGTAGGCTGATTTCAGTTTCGGGCGCGTAAAGTTGTGCCGTCACTTCAAGCAAATTGAGCGACTGACGCGCATCCCCGCCCGCGTAATTGGTCAGGAACTCCACCGCTTCATCGGTCACGGTGACGCCAAGTGTCTCCATGCCGCGCCGGATAATCTTGTCGATGTCCTCATCTTTGAGCGGCTCTAACACGAACACCTGAGAGCGAGAGAGCAGCGCCGGGATCACCTCGAAACTTGGATTTTCGGTGGTCGCGCCAATGAGGATCACCGTGCCGTCCTCGATGTAAGGCAGTAAAAAGTCTTGCTGTGCCTTGTTGAAACGGTGAATTTCATCGAGAAATAGTATAGGTGTTGGCTTAGGTTCGTTCGCCTCGTTCATGCTGAACAAATCGCGCTGACCGCCCGCCCGTTCAAGCCGCGCACGCTCAACAATTTTCCGCACATCGTCTTTGTTGGCAGACACCGCCGATAGTTCAAAAAACGGGCGTCCGGTTGAATGAGCGATGATTCGCGCTAAGGTCGTTTTGCCCACACCGGGAGTCCCCCACAGGATCATCGAGTGGACGCGGTTGTTCTTAATCACCTGATAGAGCGGCTTGCCCACCCCGACCAGATGTTCCTGCCCGATAAACTCATCCAGCGTTTCAGGACGGATACGATCCGCCAGCGGGCGCGAGGGTTGCGACATGGGGTTACTCCTAGCATTGCGTAGGGGCATGGCGACGCCCCTACAAAAATGACCGTAGTATAACAATTGTTCACCCTACGGGGTGACTTTCCACACCAGCGGCACAAGGATGATTGCCACGACGAAAATCAACCCCGTGAGGATAGTCCCCACTTTTAAGAAATCCACGAACTTATAACGTCCTGGTGCGTAGACGAGCAAACACGATGGTTCGAGCGGAGTCATGTAGGAACAACTTGCCGCCACCGCGATCATCATGGCGAACGGGCGCGGATCAAGGTTGAGTTGAATAGCCGTTTGCAGCGCCACCGGGACAATGACGACTGCCGCCGCCTGATTCGACATTGGCTGAGTCAGCAGCACGGTCACAGCAAAAAACGCGCTCAAAATCAACAGGGGAGAAACCGTCCCTACGATGTTAACGATCATTTCTGCTATGTAATTGGCTGTCCCGGTTTTGTCCATCGCCACACCAAGCGCCAGCATACTGCCGATCAAGATGAGCGCCTTCCATTCGATGTTGCGATAGGCTTCTTCGGGCGTGATGCAGCGCGTCAAAAATACAAGGATCGTGCCGATGATCATAGCGACTGCCAGCGGCACAATACCAAACACCGCCAGCGCCAGCGAAGCGAGAAAAATCCCCAATGCGACGCGGGCGCGTTCGGGATTCGGGATGTGAGGTTCCTCTGTTTCCAAGACACGCACAATATCGTCACGCTCTAGCTGTGCGATGCGTTCCGGTTCGCCCTGAATGAGCAGCGAGTCGCCTAATTCGAGGCGGATCAAGCTGAGTTTGCGCCGCTGTGAGCTGCCATGGCGGTTGATCGCCAGCACTTGCAACGCATAGGTATCTCGGAATCGGATGCCGTTCAGCGTCCGCCCGATCAGTGGCGAACCGGGCAAAATCAAACCCTCAATCAAACCCAAGTCATCGAGATTGATTTCAGGATCGCCCAGCTTGGCGTCCGCTTTAATATCGACGCCGTTCATGGTCTTAACCTTCAAAATCTCGTCGCGCCCGCCTTCAACCAATAATTCGTCGTTTTGTTCCAGCACTTGATCAGCGTGGGGGACAAGGTAGCGTTTCTTGTCGCGCACAATACGCAGTACGCGCAAATCGAGGTCACGCCCTAAGCTCGACTCGCCTAACGTTTTCCCGACGAATGCTGATTCAGGCGAAATGATAATCTCGGTCACATAGAGGCGTGACTCCAAGCCTGCGTTGATCTCTTGCGGTGCGAACCGATCAGGGATGATCCGTTTGCCCACGAAATACATATAGGCAATGCCCACAATCACAACCGGAATGCCCACAGGCGCAAGTTCAAACATGCCCATCGGTGCGAGGTCGTAGCGCGTCATCAATTCGCTGATCAAGATGTTACTTGATGTGCTGACGAGCGTCACCGAACTGCTGAGGATGGATGAGAATGCCAGCGGCATAAGCAGTTTTGCGGGACTCATCTTCGCCCGCCGCGCAATCCCGATCACGAGTGGAACAAAGAACGCTGTTGACGCTGTATTACTCATGAATGCCCCGACAACCGCCGACGCCACCATGACAATGATCAGCACGCGGTTGGGGCTGCTGCCCGTATAGCGATAGATCATGCGCCCCGCGTAATCGACCACGCCAGTGCGCGTTAACGCCTCCGTCTGCACAAGCAAGCCGAAGATTAACAGCACAGTCGTGCTGCCAAAACCGCTAAATGCTTCTACCGGAGTCAGCATTCCGGTGAGTATCAAAGTGACCATGACCCCAAGGGCGATCACATCGACGGGGACTCGTTCCAGCGCAAACAGTACAAGCGACACAAGGATGATCACAAGGAGCAAGCCGATGTGTAAAGTCATTCTGCCTCAATTTTATAACAAGGAACATAAACATGATTATAGAATATGTTATCTGTCGTGTCGATAAATGAGCAGACGCACAGAAACATGACACGAACTCATGAGCGCATTTTTAGCTAAACAGGGCATAATGAACAGCATTGACTATTGAAAAGTTGATCATGAAAACAGACCTCCCCATCAACCTCATAGCCGGTTTAAGCCGCCAAGCCCGCGAACATTTGCACGCGAACGGGATTATCAGTTTGCGCCAGATTGCCGACATGCAGCCCGACGATTTGCGCCAATTTAAGGGGATCAAGACGACTGCCCCGGCGATTCACGCGAACGCCCGCGCTTATGTGGAACAACGCCCGATCTGGTTTAGCCCGCTGCCGCAAGATTGTTTG
>JBBQRJ010000208.1:0-8106 GCA_038214955.1 Aggregatilineales bacterium
AATTCGGGTTCTTCGCCCGCCGGAATTTCAGAGGTATCGCGCTTGATGATGGGGTTCGGGCGCGTGTCGTCATCGGCGGGGGGTGGCTCGTTGATGATAGGCACATTCTGCCGTGACTCGATGATAGGCGGCGCGACTCGCTCTGGCTCACGAATGGGCGTGATGGGTTGCAGCGTTTGCGCGTCATCGTCTAAAATTGGAGGCTCATCAATAACTGACATCGCGCCTTGAGGGGTGGGTACGGGATGGCGCGGCTGATATTGTGACCGCGCTTCAACGTCGGGCGCGTCACGGATGAGCGATTTAGGTTGGATCAGCGTGCCGCCGCCAACCGCTTTAATCTGCAAATAGAGCTTGCGTAAGCTGTCGGCAATCGACTTGTCAATTTGACGGCGCGTGCCTATCGAGTTGCGTAGACCGCCCAGTAAACCGGGAAGTTCATAGGTAAACGTCCACTGTACAATTGTCCCTTCAGGGATTTCTTGCAAGCGCACGCGCCCGATGTTCTCATCGTAGCTGGGTCCGTCAATGTAGACGTACTCGTAGCCAAGCCCGTTATACCATGCGGTGACTTCCAGCACATGTTCGCGCCCACTTTCGGTGGTAGAACGCCAGCGTGTACCGGGTCCGTCGTGTTTTTGAGTCAGGAAGGTCACACTACGGCAATCCACTTGCCATTTTGGATTGCGCGACAGGTTGCTGATATAGTCCCAAACCACTTGTGGGTTTGCAGGAATTAGGATTCTATGGTCAATCGTTGTCATAACAGTCCGATTATAAACGCTTTGCGTCTGTGTTCAAAATCTCACTTATGCGCTATAATAACAAATGATCTTTCTATGCGAGAGTACTCTTTCGTTCGTGGAAGTACGGCACAGAGCTATCATAACAGATGATCTTTCAATGCGAGAGTAGTCTTTCGCTGGTGGAAGTACGGCACAGAGCTATAATAACAGATGATCTTTCAATGCGGGAGTACCTTGCTTGCCAACGCCGACGCTTGTCCTCGCCATGATCCTCGCTACGTTACATGGCGCGGTGTTTCATTTTATCATTGGTGGCAGTTTCCGCCGACTCGTCCTTATCATTCTGGTCAGTTGGGTAGGTTTTGGGGTAGGGCATATCATCGGCGTCCTGTTCGGGATCAATGCGTTGACTGTGGGTACACTTCGGCTGCTTTCGGCGTCATTGGGTGCGGTTGCCGCGCTCGCCGCCGTTTGGATTTTGACAAAAAGCGTAAGGTAAAGGATTGGCATGACGGACAAACCTCAAGCGGAAGAGTCAAAGGGTTTCAATCTCCGGCGTATTGTATTGATTGCTTCCGGCGCAATCATCGGTTTTACAGTCGTGATGTTTTTGATCGCGCTGCTCATTTCTACAGGTGGCGAACCGCTTGGTAATATCGTTCGGACGATCCGCGATCTGGTGATTATATTTCTGGCGCTGGAAGGCGTGCTGATCATTCTTGGTCTAGCGGTGCTGGTGCTGCAAATTGCGCGGCTGGTCAACCTGCTGCAAACCGAGATTAAGCCGATTCTTGAAAACACGCAAGAGACGGTGAGGACGGCACAGGGAACGGTTGAATTTGTGGGGAACAACATTGCAGAACCTGTCATTGCTGCCAGCGGATTTTTCGCAGGGGTATCGGTCTTGATGGGGAATATGTTCGGGATTCGCCGCGCTCTGAAACATATTCAAGACGAGAACGACTCATGAAGCGCGAACTAGACGGCGGATTATTGGTTGTTGGTCTTTTTCTCGGCATGGTGACGGGTTCCCTGGTGGCGTTGTTCACCGCGCCGAAGACCGGGCGGGCGCTGCGTGAGCAGATTTCCGAGACGGTCACGGAGACGGGGCAGCAAATTCGCACGACGGTTACGCCGTCTGACCCCGTTGCTGAAAGTATGGCGGAGGGCAAAGCCGCCGCCCGCCGCCGCCGCGCCGAACTGGGGATCGAATAACTAACGTGAGTTTCGCCTCACCCCCCGACCCCCTCTCCCGAAAAGAGGAGAGGGGGGAGTAAATAAACTCGCTATCATGCAGGTGGGAAGTAAAGAAAATAACCTTAGAAGCCAGTTGAGAAGTTCAATTTTATCTGGACATGCTGACCCCACCCCCGACCCCTCCCCGAATTCAGGGAGGGGAGCAAGCAAAAACAAACGACTTGGGAATACAGAGAACACAGAGAACACAGAAATTAAAAGACGGCAAAAGGCGCTCAGATTTCGAGCGAACGGAAAGCGTCGGTGATGGAGTCTAAAACGTCGCTTGCGAGAACGCCGCGCTCGGTGTGGCGTGTTTTGCCGAGTAGTTGTCCGGCGAGTCCGTGTATGTAACCTGCACAGATCGCTGCATCGAAGGGCTTTAAGCCCTGCGCCAGCAAACCCACGATTAAGCCGGCGAGAATGTCACCTGTTCCGGCGGTTGCCAGTGATGGGGTTTTGAAGGGCAGCACGGCGACTCGCCCGTCGGGGTGGGCGATCAACGTATGTGCGCCTTTCAGCACAAGGATCACATTCCATTCGGCGGCTTTCTGCGCGGCGATTTCCCAACGGTTGGCTTGAATGTTGGCAGTCGTCGTGTTGGACAAACGGCTCATTTCGCCGGGATGCGGCGTGAGAATCGTTTCGGCGGGCAGGTTCTTCCACCAGCCATCAATATCTGCCAGCAAGTTCAACCCGTCTGCGTCGATCACGAGCGGGGGGAGCGATTTTTCGTCGTCTTGATCCTCTTTGGCGCGATTGGTCATGAACCCGATTTGAGCGCGTGGACGAGTAGTTTCGCTTTTGGACAATAGTCTTTCGAGTGCCGCTCCGGTTGATTTTTCGCGTCCCCAACCACACCCCAACAACAGCGATTGATAAGCTGCTGCTTCTTCTTTGATGATGGGGGCGGCGCTGTCTGCAAGTGAGCCTAGATCGTGTGGGAGTAACAGCCATGTCGCTTCGAGCATTCCCGCCGCCAATGCATTGATCGTCGGGGAGGGTGCGCCTACGGTGACAAGACCCGCGCCGGATCGATAGGCGGCACGGGCGGCGAGTCCCGGCGCACCTGTGTAATTGATCGATCCGCCGATGATGAGCGCCTTGCCGAACGTGCCTTTGTGCGAGTCGAGCGGGCGCGGCGGCAGCAAGGATCGCACCGTTGCGCCATCTGCAACCACCCGTTTTTCAGCCTTTAAGCCTTCGAGCGTTCCCGGTATGCCAAGCGTGGCAATCGACAACTGACCGACACGCGCCGCGCCGGGGAAAGCGAATAGCCCCGGCTTCGCTGCGATAAAGGTAACCGTTTCGTCGGCGGTCAACGCAAACTTGTCGATTTCACCCGTATTAGCGTTGAGTCCGCTTGGACAATCCACCGCGATTACGTAGGGGCGGGGGAGTTTGCGCGGCGCTTGCGTCGGGATGATGAGGTTTTCGTCGTCTTCGGGTTCATCGAGTCCGCTTAAGGCTTGACGCGCCGCCCGTAGAAATTTACTTGCTTCATCGCGCAGCGGAAGGGTGATTCCGATCCCGAACACCGCATCAATGATGAGCGCGGCACTGGCGATCATGTTGGTCAACACGCGGTTACGCTGATCATCTTCGGCGTGGGCAATAAAAACACCCTTGCTTTCGACGGCTTGAAAAAGCGGATCGTCTCGCCGTTGGAGCAGATAACAACGCACAAGCGCGGGCGATTCTTCTGCCAGCAAACGCGCCGCTACTAAGCCGTCACCGCCGTTGTTGCCCGCGCCGATCAAGAAGGTGATCCGCGCTTCTTCGGGTTTGGGCAGGGTGGACAAAAAAGCGAGCGCACGGTTTGCAACCGCACGCCCCGCAATTTCCATTAATTCGCCGTAGGTGATTCCCGCTGCATCGGCGGCAGCCTCGACTTCACGCATCTTCTCAACTGAGACGACCTTGATCATCATTGCTCCCTGAAAATAAGCCTCACCCCCCGTCCCCCTCTCCCAAGGGAGAGGAGGAGCAAAACAGCCTCACCCCCCCGTCCCCCTCTCCCAAAGGAGAGGGGGAGCAAAACAGCCTCACCCCCCGTCCCCCTCTCCCAAAGGAGAGGGGGAGCAAAGAAAGTTCTAGTAGGTGCGATCTACAATCATGTGGGCGAGGTCTGCTAGCGCCTCTTTCGAGGGAGAATCAGGCAGCACGTCCAGTAGATTGATCGCTTGCTGCACGAGCATCGAGGCTTGTTCACGCGCCTGATTGAGCGCATCACCTTCCAGCGCCTTTGCTTTGATCGCGGTTACTTTGGCATCCAGCGAGGGTTCGTTTGCTGCTTCCGGTTCAGCATAGGCAGTCGCAAATCCGCGCCCTTGATCTAGGTCGATTCCGGCGGTTTTGCCTAGCTGCTTTTCGTCACCGATCAGGTCAAGGATGTCATCAATGATCTGGAAGGCAAGCCCGACATTGAAACCAAATTCGCCTAATGCCCTGATTTGTTCGGGCGTGCCGCCGCCGAGTGTCGCGCCAATTGCGCCCGCTGCTTTGAACAACGCTGCCGTCTTGAGGGAGATCACGCGGTAGTAGACTTCGCGGGAGAAATTATTGTCTTTCACTGCTGCGGCTTGCAAGGTTTCGCCTTCGACTAAGGCGACTGTCGCTTCGGCAAGCAATACATTGAGGTCGCGGTAGGGCGACATGAGTTCATACACTTTGGTGAACAGGTAATCGCCCGTGAGCAGGGCGAATGTGCGCCCCCACAAGGCGTTGACCGAAGGACGACCCCGCCGCACGACGCCATGATCGTTAATGTCGTCATGGACAACGCTGGCGGTATGCACTAGTTCAACTGCTGCCGCGACTGCCGCCGCGTCGGTTGGTTGTGTGCCGCCAACGGCTGCATATGCCAACAAAACCAGACGTGGACGAACTCGCTTGCCACCTGCTGCGATAATATGACGGCTGGCATCGCGTAGGACAGTCACTTCGCTGTCTACTACATCCACCATTAAGTTTTCCACCGCCTGAAAAGCCGTTTGGACGGCTTCCGGTAATTCCGTTCTGGGCTGGAGAGCTGTGAACGACACCTGTTGCATGGTCATAGGGAAATCCCTGTAGAACTATTTCGATTGTACTTTTCAGAACTTATTAAATCTATTGAATCTATTTTACGCAATACACCCAGTGAAGTCAACGAAAACCGCATAAAGAAGCCGTTAGACTTGGCTGTTTAACTCGGCAATACGTACAGCAAACGAGAATGTACTGCCTTTGCCTACTTCACTTTTTACTTTTATTTCTTCTTGATGCCGCTCTAAGATCATGCGGACAATCGCCAAGCCGACGCCTGTGCCGCCAAAGCGCCGTGTTGATGAGTTATCCACCTGATAAAATGGGTCGAAAATTTTGTCCAGCTTGTCCGGCGCGATGCCAATGCCGTAATCGCGCACGGACACGATCACCCAACTGGATTTGACGCGGGCAGTCACACGCACGGATTTTTTGCTGAACTTGAGCGCATTGTCGAGTAGAAGCTGCAAAGTCACGCCTAAGCCCTGTTTATCGGCAAAGACGAGCGGCAGATTGTCTGGTAGCTCAACTTTGACGCGCTCAGTTTGTCCTTTATGTTCCCAACTACGGCGTAAATTACGCATGGCATGGTCTACGGCGTCTTTGAATGCCATGGGTTCGGGGCGAATATCCAAACTATCGGCAAGCTGCGTGATGTTTTTGACGACGGTTTCAAGCCGTGCTGTCGCTTCCATCGCGTATTCGGCAAGTTTTGTGTTTTCTGCGCGCCGATCTTCCGCCAGCAGGGAGACCGCCGATTTGATTTGTAACAGGGGGGTTTTGAGTTCGTGCGACACGTTGCGGACGATGGCATTACGCAAGAGATCGAGTTCGTCCGACGTGCGCTTTTGATCGTTGAGCTGCGCTCGTAAGGCGACATTTTCTGCCGCCAACTGCATGAGACACCAGTAGACCATGTCTGGCTGCGTCGCTGTGGTGGTGGTGGTCGTGGTCATCACTCCGTATCGCCTTTTTCTAGCGCCTGTATGAAGGCTTCTAAACCGGGGCGTTCGGCGTTGCATTGAGGGCAACCGACATAGGGGTCTTCGATGGGAACGCGATGCTTGACGCACCACGCTTCGAGTTCGAGTTTGCGCCCTAGCCCCAACAAGCGCGGCTTGATGGTCAGCTTTAGCTCTAGGTTGGGGCTGGAATTGGCATTCAGGATGTCGGGAACCGAACACATCGCACAAATGTTCTGGTTCCAAGGAAGCGACTCCGGGTTGGTTTTAACCAGCCGACATTCATTTAGATCGCGCCCGCGATTGTAGTCGGCATAGTAGAATTTACATTCTTTTCCGGCTGGGGTACGCATGGTTTCGATCCCGGTAACTGTTTCTATACTAACATGAGTTTCAGATAGACCCCTGACCCCTCCCCGAATTCAGGGAGGGGAGAAGGATTTAAGATGAGAAAAAGCACTCCAAAACACTAGGATAACACAAAATTTCTAGTTGTTCAGCCAATGTACCAGTGAAAATTCACTCTAGTTAACCTGAGTTTCGGATAGACCCCACCCCCGACCCCTCCCCGAATTCAGGGAGGGGAGAAAAAGCGTTCGTGTGTTGGAAAGTCCTTCCCCCTGAGGGAGAAGGATTTAGGATGAGGGCAAACTGCGTAAGGTGAGTTAGTTATTCAGCCAATCAACCGCTGCTGTAGGTAGGCTAGCCAAACTGCCTTTCATGGTCGTGCAGTCGGGCAGCGATTCTAGGAAGGCTTTACCGTATTGCTTGGTCAGCACCCGCGAGTCGAGAATTACGACAATGCCGCGATCTGTTTTAGTGCGGATCAAGCGCCCGAAACCCTGACGGAAACGCAAAATTGCGTCGGGGAGCGTGTAATCGTTAAACGAGTCGGAATAGGTATCGGCGCGGCTGGCGAATACGGGATCCGTGGGGACGGCGAAGGGCAGACGCGGCATGACGACTGCACGCAGCAAATCACCGGGCAAATCGACGCCTTCCCAAAAACTGCGCGTGCCGAGCAGAATGCTCTTTGGGGCATTCTTGAAGCCTTCGAGAAGCGCCTGACGGCTTGACCCGTCGCTCTGGTCGAATACGGTAATGTTCCCCAATGCGAGACGCGGGGTGATCGCTGCCGACGTGAGGCGCAAGTGTGAATAGCTGGTGAACAAGCACATCACGCGACCCTCAAGCGCGGCTGTGAGTTCGATCAGCGCCCGTTCGACGGCTTGCTGATAGCGGTTTTTGTCGCTGGGATCGGGCATATCGCTCGGCACATAGATCAAGGTGGACTCGCGGTAGTTGAACGGCGATCCTACTTCCATTGTTTTGACGTGCTGTGCGCTTAAGCGGTCACGCACATAATCGAAATTGCCGTGCGTTTCGAGCGTGGCGCTCGTCAACACGACGGATTTTTTGCTATCCCACAAGGATTCGCGTACCAGTTTGCCGATGTGGAGCGGGGCGGTGTGCAGCGTGATGGCGTCGTCCTGACTCAAGTTAACCCAGTAGATCGTGTTGTCGTCTGGCTCGGCAATGAAGCGATTCAACTGTGTTCGGACTTCTTCGAGGTAGTTGGAAGCGGTTTCTGTGCTGTTGAGCAATTCTGCGTGCTGCTCAATGTCTTCATAGCGGCGCAGCGCAGAGGCGACAGTCACCATCGCTTCACTGATTGCCTCGAAATACTCTTTCAGTACACCCCATGTTGATTGAAGCTGTCCGAAACCGGACTTCTTACGCACGGACTCCACGACGCGCACCTGCATCGCGTAGTCGGAGCGGGTGATGTGGAGTTCGGTCAACAACGCACGGATCGCCCCGAACAGCTTATCAATATGCACCTGCATATCGGTGGTCGTCTCTTCGATGATGGCGATGTATTTTTCGAGCTTGCTCTGGTCTTTTCCGGTGATGGTGGGGCTGGCGCTGATGCTGGTGAGCAAGTTGCCGAGCAAACCCCGCCGCACGCCACCCAGATCGATCAAACGGCGGTAGAGAGTCGGCGCGTCAAGGCGAAAACTCAAACTGCTGGTGGTCGCTTCTTCGAGGTTGTGCGCCTCATCGATCACCACGTAATCGTAGGGAGGCAGTACCCCGTTGGGAGAGGCGGCGTCTGCAAGCAGCAACGCATGGTT
>JBBQRJ010000209.1:0-8104 GCA_038214955.1 Aggregatilineales bacterium
AGTGTACCGTGACAGCGCAAGTCCATCTATGATAGGATGTGAGCAATAATCTGTGAGGGTTAACCGAATGAGCGAACGAACCGAACAACTCATCCTCATGCTGACGCCGGAAGAAAAGGCGTTGATTGAGGGAATCGCCCGTGAGTGGGATCAAACGCCAAGCGACTATATTGTTGATCTCGTCAACGAGAGCGAAGCCTACTGCGAACCGTGCGACGATGATGAAAAGGTAGACGTTGAGGCGAACTTGCGTCAAGCACTCCGCGAAGTGCGCGAAGGCAAAACACTGCCCATAGGAGAACTGTGGGCATCATTGGACAACGATGAATGATCAACCGATAAAGATTGAGTACCAAATCGTGACGCACAAAAAGGACAAAGCGGCGGGTATCGCGTCATTTACTATCTCAAAACAGCCGCTTTGATTCACCTGTTAGATATTTATTCCAAGAATTCGCAGCAGAATATCCAATCGAAAACTATCCGTCGCATTATTGCCGAAGAAATTGAACCACCCGTAGAATAATAATGTTTTGATAGGATAGATGTAATGGACTGTGAGGGTTAACCGAATGAGCGAACGAACCGAACAACTCATCCTTATGCTGACGCCGGAAGAAAAGGCGTTGATTGAGGGAATCGCCCGCGAGTGGGATCAAACGCCAAGCGACTATATTGTTGATCTCGTCAACGAGAGCGAAGCCTACTGCGAACCGCTTGAACCGGGCGAAGAACCGGTAGACATCGAAGAGAACATTCGTCAGGCATTTCGGGACATTAAAGAAGGTAGAACCCGTGAAATCACAAGTATTTGGGACATCCTAGACGAACCTGATGACATTGAAGAACAAATCACCGATGAACAAACCGCCCATCAGACTTAGGACAACCGATGCTTTTGACCGCTCTATCAAGCGATTGAGCAAGAAATATCGAAACGTGGGTAAAGACTTAGAATCTCTGATCGAACGGTTACGCGCTGGCGAAACACCGGGCGATCAAATTCCCGGCGTTGGTTATCCTGTATATAAAGAACGACTACCAAATAGAGATTCTCAATCGGGACAAAGTGGCGGGTATCGCGTTATCTACTATGTGCAAACCGAGACAGCCGTCTATTTGATAGAAATTTATGCTAAAGGGATCAAGGAAAACATTCAGCCGGAGACCATCCGTCGCATTATTGCCGAAGAAATTGAACCGCCAGTAGAATAATAATGATTTTGATAGGATGTGAGCAATAATCTGTGAGGGTTAACCGAATGAGCGAACGAACCGAACAACTCATCCTCATGCTGACGCCGGAAGAAAAGGCGTTGATTGAGCGCGTCTCACGTGACAGGGATCAAACTCCAATGGAAACTGTGATTAAATCCATTCACGCCCTCGAACAACAATATGAAGAAGAGATTGATGACGATGATGTTGATATAGAGGAAAATTTGCGTCAAGCTCTGCGCGATGTTAAAGAGGGTCGCATCTACTATTTCAATACTATCCAAGAATTACTCGATAGCCCCGACGAAGACGATGAATAAACAGCCCACTGTAGTTGGGTTTTCACGAATCTTCAAACGAGACTTAAAGCGGCTTATCAAGAAATATCACCCTATTGAAAATGATATCAATCCATTTCTCGAAACACTGAAAAATGGGGAAACACCCGGAGATCAAATTCCGGGTGTTGGCTATCCGGTGTATAAAGAACGCCTACCAAATCGTGATAGTCAATCAGGGCAAAGCGGCGGGTATCGCGTGATTTATTATCTCCGAACGGCAACTGAAGTTCTTATCCTCACGATTTATGTAAAATCAGAACAGAGTGACATTGCATTGGAGCGCATTCGCAGCATTATTGCCGAAGAAATTGAACCACCGGTAGAATAATAATGATTTTGATAGGATAGATGTAATGGACTGTGAGGGTTAACCGAATGAGCGAACGAACCGAACAACTCATCCTCATGCTGACGCCGGAAGAAAAGGCGTTGATTGAGGGAATCGCCCGCGAGTGGGATCAAACGCCAAGCGACTATATTGTTGATCTCGTCAACGAAAGCGAAGCCTACTGCGAACCGCTTGAACCGGGCGAAGAACCAGTAGACATCCGTGAGGGATTACGAGAAGCCTTGCGCGATGTAAAAGAAGGGCGGGTTTACTACTTCAACAGCATTCAAGAGATGCTTGATAGCCCCGACGACGAGGAATGATCTTTTGACTGAAGTCGGCTTTTCTAAACGCTTTATTCGTGCTGCGAAACGTCTCACCAAGAAGTATCGTCATCTCGATAATGATTTGCAGCCATTGTTTGTCAAGCTAAGAAACGGTGAAACGCCGGGCGATCAAATTCCCGGCGTTGGCTATCCTGTCTACAAAGAGCGCGTTCCAAACAGTGATTCTCAAGTTGGCAAAAGCGGCGGGTATCGCGTCATTTACTATGTGCAAACGGCAACGGCTGTGATTCTGCTCAATATTTACTCGAAAACTGAGCAGAGTGATATGCCACTTGAGGAAATTAGACAGATTATTGAAGAAATCGACCCACCAGCAGAGGAATAACGTTTGCAAATTGGACCTGATATTTACCCCGATCATCATTTCTTGTTGATAGCCCCCAACTTAGGTGCGGAATGGCTGTTCGATGCCGCCCGCCAATACTGGGAACGCTTCCGCCCTACCGTGATCAGCAACTTTCGTTTCGTGGCGCTCGTGCCGCAGGGCAAAACTATCACAGTGACCGTCGTCGCTCGCCGCGATATTGCGCCCGACCTCGCCGCACAAATGACCATGACCGCGCCCAACGCCTACTACGACCCGCTGATCTACGACTCGTTTGAGGATGCGAAAGCTGAACTCAACCGCCGCGCCGAGCAAAGTCAGCCGTTCGGTGCGCCCATGTCACAGCCCACCCCGACGTATGACCCGAACATGCCGATTGTCATCCCAACGGCGACTCGTCCGCCGGGATTCATCACGGCAACACCAGAATTTGACCCGAACGCTACCCCTGACGAGCCACGTGAAGAAATCAACCCGACGCCGGGTCCCATCCTCGGAGGATAAGAATGCGCCTGAGTGATTTTGTCTGGTCACGCAACCCGCGTGGATTACACGTTGCCAGCATCTACCAATCGCCGCTCGAAATTTCGCGTTACAGCCAGATTCACGCGGGTTGGGCGAAACTGCTTGCCGCTGGTTATGAATACGTCGATGATGCGGTGAATCTGCTCAACCTTGGCATTACGCCGGTTGTGCGCCTCTACTTAGGGCGCTACGGCGCGGGTCCTTTTGACATGCACCTGCGGGCGATCACCGATGCGTTTATTTCGGTAGGCGTGAAGTGGTTCGAGTTCTACAACGAGCCGAATCTCGGCGTGGAGTGGCAAGAAGGCTTTGATCCCGATTGGCGTGATCATGACAACGTGATTCGCCCGCTCATGGACAATTGGCTGCTGTTCGCGGAATACATCGTCAGCCGGGGATGTTACCCCGGTTTCATCTCGCTGGCGGAAAGCGATAACCCGCGTTATGCCGCTGTGCTGTGGATGGATGCATTTCTCAACTATGCGGCGCAAAACCAGTTTCAGCGGTTTCAGTATGTGCTGGCGAACGGGATGTATGTCGCCACGCATCCTTATACGCTCAACCATTTCTATCAGGAAGCGCCGGGAGGTGGAGCGCGTCCCCCCGGTCAGCAGAATGCGCGGGAGGGCGGCTGGCATTTCGAGTATCCCTACGATCCGATTTCGCAATCTGCCGACCCCGGACGCACGATCTACGGCGGGACGCCACAAACCCCCTACGGTGATCCGGTGGGCTTGCTGGCGATGGGGCGCATGTTCAACGAACGCGCCTCGCAGATGTTCGGAACCCAAGCGATCCCCGTACTCGGCACGGAAGGCGGCATCTTCCCGTTTCGCGGCGGATCGTTCCAGCAGGATACGCGCTACCCGCCCTATAACGAAAACAGTCAAGCCGAAGCAACCGTCGCTATGTTCGAGTGGATTACACGTTTCGCGCCGCCCTGGTTCTTTGGGGTGACGCTCTGGAAAGAAGATGATTACTATGTGCCGACGAACGCTCCCGCGATTGGTCGCCTCGCGGAGACTGCACCGCTGTTTCGGGATGTTCCCGACATCGAGGTGATGAATCCCGGCTTTGGCGTCCCCGTGATTCCCGAACCCATTGGACCGGGAGCGATTCACGGGCAAGCCGATCACCATATGGTCATTCTTGCGCCGGGTTTAGAAGCCTATTGGTTCTTCGACGCCGCCCAAGCCTACTGGCTCACCTTTCGCCCTATCGTGACCACGCACACGGAATTGATCGACTACATCCCTAACTCGCAAAGTCTCGCCGCAACGGTGATCACGCCGCCGGAGATGGTCGATACCATGCGTCTGGTGATCAGCGAACGTTACCCGAACGTCTATTTTGACCTGATCATCGCGGATACTCTTGAGGCAGTCCGCTATACCTTCAATGATCGCGTCGTGAGTAATCGACGCTTCGACCAACTCTTACCCCCCTAAATCCCGGTTTGCTTTTCTCCCCTCTCGTTCAGAGAGGGGATGGGACTTCAAAAGCGTCTACCCTGATGCGCTGTTTTCGTTGGGAATGCGCCACGACCATACCCCGGCAGAATACAACATGCCGTAGCCCCCATCGTACAGGGTCGTCATCTCGCCACTAGCGAGATCAAGGGCGACAATATCATTATGGAGAACGGAATCATCTTCGGGTGAAACGTAGCCAGCGGTGGTTAAGGCGAGGCTTTGACCCTCTGGCGAGATGAGCGCACGACTGCCCGCGAAATAACCGCGCGCAATGCGCTGAGGCGTACCCAACGCGAGATCAAGCGCGAATAATGCGCCGTCGCCCGTCGGGTTGCTCGATGTATCCGTAAAGTAGAGGTTGTTTTGCCCGAACACCGCCGTCGTGAAACCGCTGCGAGGTAGATCAACACGGAGGGGATTCGCCGGATCATCTAATTCAATGGCGGTCAGCCGACCCGTCGCAAGCCATGTGCCATCCGGCGACAACCAGAACGCTTCCGCCGGACTGCCGAAATGGAATAAGCTCACGCGCTCGATCAGCGTATTCACTGTCAAGTCGGTGAGGTTGAGAACGTTGAGCGATCCTGAACTTGAAGTGACTCCATCGGGAATCGTGAAATAGACGTAGTTTTCATTGGGCGAGAGAAACACATTATTCGTCCTCGTCAAACCGAGGTACGCGCCGCCTGTCTCGCCGGAGGCGGTCAAAGTGGCGATTCGTCCGGGGAAGTCAATTGTATAAAGCTGCCAGTTCGTTCCCTCATTGGGGCAGCGTTGACCCAACACGAGGATGCCGAGCGTCTCCCGCATGGTGATTGACGCGCTGGTGAATCGGCAGCGATCCCCCGTTGGCGTCAGCGTGATCACCTCGCGGTTTTCCACGCCATCCCACAAATTGACCCCGACTTCTGCGCCTTCACGATCCCCATTTTGATAGAAACGCACATAGGCGGCTTGATCATTGCTGAGGGTATAGGCGGTCACATCATCGAACGAGGCGATTTCGCTCACGGTTGCGCTGTCGTACAGGCGCAGTACACCGTCAGAATATTCTTTGGTGAACGCTTCTGCGCGATAGTCAATGGTGGCAAAACGCGATCCGTCGGGCGCAAACTGAAAGTTGTCACCGAAAAAACAGGACGAATAATAGATGGAGGCAAACGGCGCTGAAACCGTCGTGCCATCCATCAAATACAAATCGCCCGTCTCATGACCGACATAGTAGGCGAAATAGCGCCCGTCCGGTGATTCGCCGCATGGGTAGGCTCTCGTAGAATCGTCGGTGAATGCCAGCACGGTGGTCGCTGTACCGCTGGAATCGAGCAGGGCGATTTGCCCGTATCCGTCTCCATTTTCGGGGTCCTCTGCACGATCAATCACCGCGAGAAGCTGCGGCTCAGGCGGAGGCGCTTCGGTGACTTCGGGCGTGACTTCTTCTGTACCGTTGAGTTCACGGGTGGGGAATTCAGGCACTGGCACGCCGATCACACTGGAATTTGGAGTTTCAGTCAGCGCAGGTGATTCCTCAGGCGCAGGGGCGCACGCGGCAAGCAGCAGCAAAGCGATCAACAAAACGAATGGGCGTATGAACATGGGTGGTTTCCAAAAAACGTAAAGATGCGCTCTCATCTAGTATAACGCGGGAGTGTAACCCAATTGGTTGAGAGTCGTGGGTTAACCCGTCCCTTTATTCGATCAAGCTGAATTTTTTTCGTAGGGACAAGGCACGCCTTGTCCTGTTTTGTTTGACAGATTTTACAGAAGGACGAGGCGTGCCTCGTCCCTACAGGTGTTTTTGCCTCCCCCATCGGGGTTTATTCGGATGCGCCGTTCGCAGATGCGCCATTGCTCGAACTGCCGCTCCCCATGCCCGCGTTAGCGATGGCATGGGTCAAGCGCGATGCCAACCCCGTGAGTTCCATCGGGATGATAAACTTGGTCGAAGGGCTGCTGCCCACCGAACTCAGCGTATCGAGATATTGCAGCATGAGCGTGTTTTCGTCCACTTCTTTCGCCTGTTTGTACAGGGCTTCGAGCGCCGCCGCACGACCTTGCGCCAGTAACACCTGTGCCTGACGTTCACCTTCTGCACGTAAGACGAGGGCTTGACGTTCGCCTTCTGCCGTGAGGATAGCCGACTGCTTCGCGCCTTCCGCCACCATGATCGCCGCTGCCCGTTCGCCTTCCGCCCGCGTGACCGTTGCGCGGCGTTCGCGTTCGGCGCTCATCTGGCGATTCATCGCGTCTTGCACTAAAGTGGGCGGCTCGACTTCGCGGATTTCTACGCGAGTCACTTTCAAGCCCCAACGTTCGGTGACTTCATCCAACTTGACGCGCAGCACATCGTTGATCTTTTCGCGCTTCGCCAGCACATCATCGAGTTCAATATCACCGATCACCGCTCGGAGCGTCGTTGCCGCGATATTGAGCGACGCCGCGACCACATTTTCGACTTCCAGAATCGACAGTTTGGGGTTGACGATGCGGTAGTAGACCAGAAAATCAATATCAATGGCGGTGTTGTCCTTCGAGATCGCCGTTTGACGCGGGATTTCTAAGAACCGCTCACGCAGGTCAACGCGCCGCGCCGTTTCGAGCAGCGGAAGGATGATCGTGAGTCCGGGTCCGCGTGTACCCGCATACTTACCGAGCGCCAGTACAACCAACCGCTCGTATTCGGGGACAATGCGGACAACGCTGGACAGCAGGATAAACAGAAATACGACCAGACCGATCAGCAGGATAGGAGCAATATTATCCATAGTGTATTACATCTCCTCAATGAGTGATTGATGCTTTTGTTTCACGGCTTCAACGAATAACGTCAAGCCTTCCCGATCTACAACGGTGATCGGCGTGCCGTTCCCTAACGGATGCTCAGAACGCGCCGTCCACGACTCGCCGCGCACGTAGACCGTGCCAACGGGGTCAAGCGATTTTTGCACGTAGCCCGCCGCCCCGATGATCGGCTCATCGTCCATCATGGCGGGTTTCAGCTTGTGCGATTCCAGCACGCGCAGCAGTGCAAACCGATGATACACCAGCGCCGCGCCAATGGTAACAAGAATCAGCGGCGGCGACACCGATAGGTTGTTGTACAGGGTGAAACTACCGACGGCTTGCAACCCCAAGCCTACCACCGACACGAGCGCCAGCCGCTTCTCGATGAGCGGCATGATCAAGAAGCCCATCACGCCGACGACCAGCAGCAGCACCGCGATCCAATTCGTCGGGAGCTGCGTGAGCATGAGCAGCGACGCGATGATCCCGCCGACTGCCAGCAGTTCAACGACGCCTGTCCCCGGCATGTAAACCGCCGTGACGCTCAACCACAGCGCCGCAATTAAGATGAGATAGACAATGTTCGGGTCAATTAGCATTTTTTCCACCTTCTAAACCCTACCCTCATTATACTCTGCTCTCTAGCCGCCGTCCCCCCAACAAATTAGGGGAGTGAACCCGAAAGATACCTCACCCCCGCGTCTCCATTAGCCTCACCCCCCGACCCCCTCTCTGCAAAGCCGCCTCACCCCCCGACCCCCTCTCCC
>JBBQRJ010000210.1:0-8012 GCA_038214955.1 Aggregatilineales bacterium
GTGCTGTTATGCTCCGTGCAATGCAGTAGCGTTGATCTGCAATCCGTGTACGTAAACGTGCGTCAACTTCCTCACTACGGGTTGATGTCGTGATCACTGTTTTTAAGCGCCGGAGATAACGATAGTCGAGAATTTGAAACAGTTTTTCTCGTCCCCATGAAGATATTGCGTCAAATGATAAGTCATCTAAGACAAGAACTGAAACGTTTCGTAAAATCGAAAGTCTACGCTCGAGTCCTACTTGTGTTTTTGCATCAAACGCTGAACGTAAATAATCTAGTAGCTCAGCATTCGTGAGAAAAATGACTGCGATTCCTGATTGATCTATTTCGTTTGCAATAGCAGCCGCCAAATGGGTCTTTCCCGTTCCGTGCGCTCCATTTATGAAGAACCATTTCTCAGGAATTCGTACATACTTTTTTGCCGCATCTAACACATTTTCGAGATTGTTACTTTCATCGCTATATGTCTTTGTGTGAGTGTCGAATGAGTCAAACGTGAATTGCCTGTACAGAGATAGATCGGGTAGTTCATTAGCGGCTGTTTCTACGTGTGTGCGGAAGTCTGGCGCTTTTATCTTGACATGCTGTGTGAGCGTACCATCTCCGAGGCGGCTGGCAAGGCGTGGATCAATCGTTTCGAGATCAATATTAGAGGTGATCACGGTGGGCAGTCGATAGACGTAGCGGTGATTGAGCAGTTGGAACAGCTTTTCACCCGCCCATTCGCTCGAATTTTCCACGCCGAGATCGTCAAGGATCAACACGCGCACGTCACGCAAGCGATCAAATGTTTCGTCATAGCTCGATTCCGCGTTGGGGGCGTAGGCGCTTCGCAGATAATCGAGCAAGTCCGGCACGGTGACAAAGATCACCCGTTCTTCATGCTCCAGTAGGGCGTTACCAATCGCCGCCGCGAGATGTGTTTTGCCCGTGCCGTAAGTCCCCTCGAACAAAATCCAACCCGTTAACCGCTGCACATAATCCTGTGCGTGACCGAGCGCTTCTTGCAGGGAGCTGCTCTGGTTGGGCGAGAGTCCCGGAAACTCAGTGTTAAAAGTCGTGAAGGTTTTATCTTTGTAGGCTTCGAGGTTGCCGAGTTTACGTAATTTTTCGCGCCGATCAGGATCAGTGCGGTAATTGGGACAGCGAAATAGCTGCCCGAACTTGGGATGTTCTACGGGAAGGTCAGCACGCACATACCCCAAGCCGCCGCACAGCGACTCGCGTCCGCACATGGGGCAAAGCGATTCATCGGACTCACCACTCAAGGAAGTCTGCATATTCCCCTGAGATGTATCGTTTTCCATCCCGTTCATCAGGTCTTTGAGCGACCTCATTCTGTTTACCTTCTCGCTGCCAGCGATCTAATACGCTTTGCACGAACCGCCAGTTCCGCGCATTCTTCGCAACGGCGATTCGCATGGCTTCGATAATCCAACTGAGCGCAAACTCTTTTTCCGCATCTTTGAGCATTTCTGCGATCATCGGGGAAAGTTGCCCGAAATGATCCTCGTACAGGCGGTAAATGTTCGGGCGTTCCGGCAAAATTTCGACAGGCAAACGTTCACCCCCCGCCTGCCATAATCCTAACCGAATTTGCTCGTAAGCGGCACGTCCCATTTCCGTATTGATAAAATACAATCGCTCTAGCGATTCGCCTAGCTCCACTTCGGCAGTGAGCAGCGATTCGCGCTCACAGGCACGGTTTAGCCCCTCGTCCAGCGCCGATTCCCCGCCTATCCCTGTGAGAAACGTCGCGTTCGCGGTGAAGTCGCGGCGCAGCAAGTAGCGGTATGTTCCCTCGCGCTGCTGAATCGCCCACATTGCAAAGAGCGTCACCTTCAATTCGGTGAGGTTGTCGATCAGCGGCAGGAGGTCGCTGATGAACTGACCGTAGACGGCGAAGGTCGGCTGTTTGCCGGGGAGGAAACCGCTGAACTTTTGCATTATAGACTGTTCAAGTCAATTTTCATGGTCTTGGCGTCAGAGAATTTGGTGAGCGAGCGTTCAAAGTGCAGGTCAATTGTTCCGGTGGGACCATTACGATGCTTGGCAACGATGATCTCTGCTTTGTTGGGGAATTCCGTCGCCTCGTTGTACATAATATCACGGTAGAGGAACATTACTATATCTGAATCTTGTTCGATGCTGCCCGATTCTCTCAAATCGCTCAACATCGGATGCTTGTCTTGACGCTGTTCGACAGCGCGGGAAAGCTGTGCCGCCGAGAACACCGGGACGTTCAATTCACGCGCCATTTCTTTCAAACTGCGGCTGATATAGCTGATTTCCTGCACACGGTTATTTTCATAGCCAGTACCCGCGCTCATCAATTGCATGTAGTCTACAATGACGAGATCGAGTCCGAACTCATGCGCGATTCGACGGCATTTTGTTCGCATCTCAATCGGTGTGATCGCCGCCGAGTCGTCAATGAAGATTCGCAGATTCCCTAAGCGTCCCGTTGCCTCGACAAAGCGCGAATACTCACGCGCATCAAGCTGACCCGTGCGGAGTTTCTGCGTATTGATTCCCGTTTCCATCGACACGAAACGCTGTACGATCTGATCGTTGCCCATTTCCATCGTGAAAATGAGGATACGTGCGTTCAATTTCGCCGCATTCAGGGCAATCGACAAAAGCATACTCGTTTTTCCCGTGCCAGGGCGCCCCGCAAAAATCAGCAGATCGCTGCGCTGCAACCCGCCCAACAACTCATCGAGATCGCGGAAACCTGTCGGCAAACCCAATGGCTCGTCGGGGTGCTGCATCTGATGTTCGATGCGGGCGAAATAGGTATCAATCGCCTGATACATCGGCACGAGGTCGCCGCGCATATTGCGTTCGGTCACGCGGAAAATGCGCGACTCGGCTTCTCCCGTGATTTTCTCAATCGGGAGCTGTTCGTCATATGCCAGCATCTTGATTTCATCGGCGGCGGTCAGCAGACGGCGGCGAATAGCCAAACGTTCGACCACGCGGGCATACGCTTCAGTGTGAATCGACGTAGGCGTCCGGTTGATCAGGTTGACGAGAAAGCCGCGTGCCTTATCCTCGAATTGATCCGCTTTGCCAATGGCGCGGATTTCTTCGCTGACGGTTAGCACGTCAAGTCCGTCGTTACGATCCGCGACGCGCATCATCGCTTCCCACACAATCGCTAGGCGGTTGACGTGGAAATCTTCTGGCTTGAGGTACGCCGCGATTCCGAGGAACACATCGGGATCGGTCAGTACGCCGCCGATGACTGCTTCTTCGGCTTCGGGGCTGTGGGGCGCAAGCCTAAGCACACCGGGATTAGTCGTCATACCCTATCCAAGAGAAACAAAACGGCGCTCCGGTTTCGGTACGCCGTTCTCGCTTTGCAGGTTGTGTGCGTCCAACGCGACGCGCAGTTATTTATTCTTCTTCATCGTCCAAATCGTCGAGGTCAAGGCTGTTGACGAAATCGCTGAATGCGCTTAAGCGAGTCTCGTCTAGTTCTTTCCCGCCAATTTGACGCTCAACATCTTCTTCTGGTTCAATAGAATGACGCTCCATCACGAGGTCAGCCACAAAAATCGGTACTTTGGCGCGTACCGCCAGCGCAATCGCATCGCTGGGACGAGCGTCCACTTCGACCTGTCGCCCTGCCACATCAATGACAATGCGGGCATAATACACGTCATGGCGCAAATCGTTGATCAGGATATGGACGACTTTTCCACCAAGCTCGCGGATCATCGACTTGAGCAGATCATGGGTGAGAGGACGCTGGGGCGGCATCTCTTGAAGCTCAATCGTAATCGCATCCGCCTCGCAGGGACCAATCCAAATGGGCAAGTATCGATCACTGTTCCCATCTTTCAGGATCACGATTCGATACTGAGACATAAGGCTCACGCGAATGCTGTCAATAACTACTTCTATCATGGTGTAACCCTTGGGCTTGTTCTTTCTTCGGTGAACTTCGTCCACTCTTTCGATTATACACCGAAGGATGTGTGCGGCAAACCTTAAATATGGTGAAGAAAATGAAGGAATTTTACGCATTGCGCTTCCAGAAAGGATTGCTGCGAATGAGGTTCATTATCGCGCTGGCGTTGTTGATCGGGATGATCGTCGGATGTGCGCCGCAGCCTTCCGTCCAATTTGTGCTGGATGAACCGCTGCTGCGCGAGAACTTCGACACAGATTATAGTTGGCGTAGCCGCTTGAGCCAAGCCAACGGCATTGATTTTCGCGTGCTGGACGGGGCATATCGGGCGCGATCTGCACAGGCGGGCTTTGTCTCTGGCTTGAATACGCAAACGCATTCAGATGTGATGATCGATGTAGAAGCGACTCAGCTTTCCGACTTCCGCAATAACGCTTACGGCGTGGTTTGCCGTGCCGATGTCAACAATGACGGCGACGGTTATTACTTCCTCATCAGCGGTGATGGCTATTACAGCATCCGACGCGGCATCACGGAACAGGTAGAAGGGTTGGTCGATTGGGCGCAGACGGGCGTCGTGAATCAGGATCGCGGCATTAATCGAATTCGCGCCGTGTGCATTGGCGATTATCTGGCGCTGTATGTGAACGGGCAGTTTATTGCAGAAGCCCGTGACTCGCGTTACAGCGAAGGCTATGCAGGACTCTCGGCGGCGGTTGCAGACGGCGGCACGGTGGATATTTCGTTTGATGACCTCAACATTTGGTCAGCACGGGCGGAGTAGAGATCGTTATTTCTGACCCCACCCCCACCCCCTCCCCGAATTCGAGGAGGGGAGCAAGCAGACTCGTGTTTGCGCCCTCCCCTGAATTCGGGGGAGGGAGGCGAGCGCAGCGAGCGGGGTGGGGGTCAAACTGACACCCTGCGTAAGGTGAGTTACAGTTTATTCACTTTTATTGTCTTGTGAATTGTATATACGTTATACTGATTGGGATGATTGAAATTGTCATAAAAATATAATACTAGCCGCTTTAGCTTCAGAAAGGGATTCAATGGCAGAACCATTTATCGGTGAAGTCAAGATCGTTTCGTTCAACTGGGCTATCAAAGGTTGGGCAGAATGTGATGGGCAGTTGCTGTCAATCGCCCAGAATCAAGCCCTATTTTCTATCCTTGGCACAACTTACGGCGGCAATGGCATACAAACATTCGCACTTCCCGACTTGCGCGGACGTACTCCCGTTCACGCGGGAACTAACCCGCTGGGTTTACCCCCTGTACAGTTAGGAGAGTCGAGCGGTCAAGAAAACCATACGTTGACCCAGCCCGAAATGCCGCAGCATAATCATCAAGTTATGGGAAGTAACGTAGCCGCAGATAACAGCGATCCAACCGGCACTGTTCTCGCTATGACAACCGATGCTTTTTATAATCTTCCGGGTGCAAGCGCATTTACCACATTAAACCCTCTTACCGTGCTTCAGGCTGGCGGTTCGCAGCCGCATAATAATATGCAGCCGTATCTCGTTTTGAATTTCATCATCGCGCTGGTGGGTGTTTTCCCGTCGCGCAATTAAGGAGACGATACGATGTCAGACCCGTTCATTGGTGAAATTCGCATGTTCGGCGGCAACTTTGCGCCCCTTAATTGGTCTTTTTGCAATGGCGATTTGATTGCCATTTCGCAAAATGATACTCTTTTTACTTTGATTGGGACAACTTACGGCGGTGATGGTCAAGAGACCTTCGCGCTGCCGAATTTGTATGGGCGTATTCCCATTCATCAGGGACAAGGACCCGGCTTGTCATCCCGTATCATCGGGGAATCATCGGGTACAGAAACCGTGACCCTGAGTCCGAATCAAGTGCCTGTACATACGCATGGTTTCCTGAGCGATACGAACGCCGCCGCTGGACTCACGCCACAGAACTCGTTCTTAGCGACAGGGAATTCAGATATTTACACAACCGACACGTCCACGCCGAGCGCTATGAATCCCGGTGCTATCACCATTTCTGGTGGAAGCCAGCCTCACGACAATATGATGCCGTTTCTGGCGGTGAATTTCATTATTTCCCTATACGGCATCTTTCCGTCGCGTGCTTAAAGAAGGAGTAAGTCATGTCTGAACCTTTTATCGCAGAAATTCGCATTTTTGGTGGCAACTTTGCTATTAGGGGTTGGGCTACTTGCGATGGACAGGTGATGTCCATCTCACAAAATACGGCGCTGTTCTCGCTGTTGGGAATAACCTATGGCGGCAACGGTACAACGACGTTCGCACTCCCGAATATGGGAAGCAGAGCGCCGATGGCGGCGGGCGATGGTGCCGGTCTAACTCCTCGCGTGTTGGGGGAAGAGTCTGGTGTGGATAACGTGACGCTGCTCATTACAGAAATGCCCGCTCATACACATCAAATGGACGGTTTTGGCGGCTTCCCCGATGCTGCAACGCCTAGCCCCACTGTCGGACTCGGCTCGTTCTCAAATTCCATCTACAATACTTCGCCCGATACGACCATGAATCCGCAAGGGCTGACGATGACTGGCAGCACTCTCCCACACAATAACCTTCAACCGTATTTAGGGCTGCTGTTTATCATCGCGTTGAACGGCATTTACCCGGCGCGTGGTTAGTAGGGTTGCTTGATGTCGATTTCACTCCGTCCAATCACGTTGGACGATGAAGGCTTTCTTTACAGTGTGTATTCCAGCACCCGCGAGGACGAACTCGCGCAGGTGGACTGGGACGCCGCCCAAAAGGAAGCCTTCTTGAAGATGCAGTTTCACGCGCAGCATACGTATTATATGGAGCAGTATAAGCACGCGAATTTCGATGTCATTCTGCTCGATGATGTGCCAGTTGGGAGGTTGTATCTTGACCGGCGCAAGTCCGAAATTCGCATTGTCGATATTGCGCTGCTGACCGCTTATCGCAATCGCGGGATCGGTTCGCTGCTGCTCAAAGACATTCTGGCAGAAGGGGAGCGGGCGGGGCTGCCTGTCCGCATCCATGTCGAACATTTCAATCCGGCGCTGCACCTGTATACGCGCTTAGGTTTTCGGCATATTGATGATCACGGTGTGTATTATCTGATGGAGCGGGTCAAACATGCTGGATAAGCTGACACTTGATGTTTTTGCGCCTCATCTCAAACAGGCGTTTCTGCTTTATTACACCGAGATCGATTTCGTTGAAACACAGCTCATCGAAGCGACAGGACTTAGCGTCGCTAACGATGAAGATGATGAAGAAGCCTCAGAACTGCCCGTACAACGCAAGCCATTTTCGCTGATTTTCCGGTCTGATAGCAAAACTGAGTATTTGCGCCAGCGAATCTACACCGTCAAGCACGAGCAGTTGGGGGCATTTGACCTGTTCCTCGTACCCATTGGTCCCGACAAAAAAGGGATGCGCTATCAGGCTATTTTTAGCTGAAACTGTGGGCGCTTTTTTGCCCCTCTCCACTTGGAGAGGGGCAGTTGAGCGAAGCGAAACGGGGTGAGGTTACGAGCAGAAGCGGGCGTGACCGATAGAGCTTGCCCCTGTGCAGGTCATGCAGGTTGCACCCGCGACGGTTGGGGCAACCGTCAACCAATTGCCTGTCGGCGCACTAGTGAGCGACCCCGCGTTGGTTAAATCGACATCCACCTGAGCGTTACCACTGCCGACGATGCTGTCGCCATTACTGACGGCGCTTCCACCCCCCGCCGCTGTGATGAGCGGTCCCCAGCTTGACCCCCACCAATTCGACTGTGCGATGTTGCCGCTGCCGTTTGCGACGAGGACGTTGGAGACTTCCGTATCAATGACGGCTGTATCGCCATTGTTGACGATGCATGATGCTGAAATGGAGTCTGTGCCACCGCTCACCGAATAGTAAGCATCACCGTCAGTAGACGCGGTATTGGTCTGAATGCGGCTGCTCGTCACACTGAGATTGCCCTGAGCGTTGTAGAATGCACCGCCTTCGTCTGCGCTGTTTCCGGTGAAAACGCTGCTGCTGACGTTTAGTGTCCCTACCCCCGATTTGTAAATTGCGCCGCCTAGTCTATCGCCAACAAGGGCTTGATTGCTGGTGAAGGTCGAACC
>JBBQRJ010000211.1:0-7983 GCA_038214955.1 Aggregatilineales bacterium
ATTACGTCCTACGGCGATCCGGCGAATCGCGTGATTGCTAAACTGCACGGCGTGCATAGCTACTTGATCAAGCCGTTTACGCCCAGTGAAGTTGAGCAGTTGATTCGGAGTGCCTTAAACGGCGCTGCCCGCTGATGTTCCCACTACTTAAACGGGCGGCGCGGGTTGGGGCGCTGCTCGTCCTCTGCGTTGCTGCCCTTTTTGTGTTTAACGTAAACCCCCCTGCTACTGAGGAAAGGGTGATGGAATCGCTGTATCATATTGAGCGACAGGCGTCACGTGACGGTTGGACGCCCGATTTGGCGCGTCAAGCGGGCGATTTATGGCGCACCTCCGGCGATCTCGTGCGGGCGGCGGCGTATTGGGAAACCGCAGGGGATGATCCGCTTGTGCTGCGTAACTTGTCCCAAGCCTATATCGAGATAGGCGAATGGGCGCGGGCAGTGGACACACTCCAACGCTTGATCCGGTTTACGCCGGACGACGCATGGGTTAATTTTCAACTGGGCTTGATCCTCGCGTCGATTGAACCGGAACGGGCGCTGGTGTATCTGAACGCCGCGATTCCCGTCTACGGCGACTCGCTCACCGGTGTGATCGAAGGTGTGCGGCGCGGCGACTCGATGCGCGTGGGCATGGCGCTGGCAGAACAACGCTTATGGGCAGCCGCTGAACTGGCATTTGAGCAGGTGGGTTCGCCCCGCGCTTATGCTTACGGCGCTTATGTGCGTGATGAACAGGGTAAAGAGGGCGGCACGTTGATTCAACAGGCGGTTGCGCTTGCGCCAGATGACCCGCAGGTGCGCTTGCTTGAAGGGCTGCATTTCCGGCACGAGGGTGATTTTCACGCCAGCCTAGAGGCGATCATCGCTGTGGCGGCGCTTGCGCCCGAAAACCCGACGATGTACGCCGAACTCGGCACAGCCTATGAACTCGTCGGGGATGCGATCACAGCGCGGCGCTGGTTTGAATACGCGCTAACGCTTTCCGGGAACGATCCACAATTTCAGGCAATCTTGGATGCGTTCGATGCTGAACAACAAGCCCTGTTGAATGTTTTAGGACTATCCACTGATGAACCTCTTGTCCCGCCTGCTACCACCCCAACACCTATGGAATGATCCGCTGTTTCGTTCACAAGCCCGAACGGTCAAATGGGGCGCAAGCTGGGCGATCATGCGTGATCGAACATTCGCATGGGTGATTCAAGCATTCCTGATCATCGTTATCGCGTGGTTGGTGTGTGTAGGCATCTATGGGATCACAAACGTCCTGACTCGCTCTGTACCCAACGGTTGGTTGCTCGATTTCACACAGGGGTATTGGGTCTTCGCCATAGTGATCAGTTTGCTGGCAAACCTCGCCATTGATTTCACGGGGATTTCGGCGGGCTTGGGCGTCATCAGCGCCGAAGTCACTTCCGGGCGCTATGAGTTGATCCGTATGTCGTTGGTTCGCCCAACGCGGATCGTCGCCTCGAAATACATGCTGGCACAGGTGCGCGTGTGGCGCGATACTGCCCGCCTCATGTGGGTGCGTCTGTTGTTGATCATCTTTGGTGTGGTGATTATAGCGTGGAATGGGTTCACGGCAGACAGCTATGCTATCTTCAATTATTCACGCGGTGTCTATGACCTGTACCCCTATTATATTCTCGGCATTTCAGCCATTGTCTACGTGATCGAACCCTACTGGCGTATGAAAGCCGTCACCGCCATTGGTGTGGCACTGTCGTCACGGTTAACTACTGGAGTCGGCGCGACACTGGCGTCTGGTTTGGCGTTACTGGCGTACTGGTTGGTTCAAGCGGTGATGTTGTCTGCGCTCAGTTTTATGCTTTCGATTGTGACGATCTGGATGTTGTTTGACGAGATCGCGCTCCTTGTGTGCTTCCCCATAATCGTTGCTATCGGTGGCGGTGTGATCTACGGCTTCTATTCAATCATTCAAAGGGTGAGTTTACGCCATGCCGCATGGCGTTTAACGACATTGGAGACTTGATCATGTTCGATCTTTTTGCTCAGTTACTCCCGCCGGCGTCCCGGTGGACAGACCCACTCTTTCGCACCGATGCTCGTGGAATCACATGGGGCAGCAGTTGGGCGGCATTGCGGACACGGATGCTGCGTTGGGGCGTACAAATGCTCATCGTCATGCTGCTGAGTTTAATTGCCTTTGTGATACTTCGATTTCTCAGTCTGCGCGGCGGTTCCTCTTCTTACTACACGCCCTTAAGCATCCTCGCAGAGTTTCTAGTCTTTGCCTTTCTTGGTGGTGTGGCGTTAAATGTCATCCTCGATTTTATTGCCGTGTCTGCGGGGCTTGGCACCATCAGCGGAGATTTCAACATGCGCCGCTCTGACCTCATTCGCCTAACCCTGCTGCGCCCCACGCAAATCGTGGAGTCCAAACACACCCTCGCACAAGTGCGCGTCTTACGCATGACCTATCGCATTATGTGGCTGCGTGTGTGGGTAGTGGTGATGTCTGTCGCCGCGCTGTTGTGGGCTTGGCTTGACTCCCTTACCAGAGAATTGAGCGGTTTATCAACAACTTCCGTATTTAACGTGCTGGTAGTCCTACTTGTCGGGGGGCTGTCGGTGTTCACCTATATCGCAGAACCCTATTGGCGCATGAAAGCCGTGACTTCACTGGGTGTAGGGTTGTCGGCACGCACGATGAACGGAGTCAGCGCCACTATGAACGCGGGTTTCACGTTGATCGCCTTCTGGTTCGGACAAGGATTTGTCATTTTCTTTCTTCTGGTGGTGTTGCAAATCATGGTTGCTTTTACCATCAACGAAGAATGGTTCTTTCTGATTGCACTGTTCTGCTGTTGGGCGGCGATTACAGGCGCAATTTATCTGTTTTACGGGCAAATCAGCCGTAACAGCCTCTTTCAAGCCGCTTATCGTCTGGCAACGATAGAAAACTAATTTGTGTTACAATGAATATTGTTGTGAAAGGCGCAAGCGTGCGAACATTGATCATCATTCTCTTGCTCGTGCTGGTGTTAGCGGGCGCAGTCTATGTCAACGGACAGGCGGCGAATTGGCATTATGTTGCCAGCGGGCAGCCCGCCGAACTGCTTTACGCTGCCGCTTTTGACGGTTTTCAGGATGAGTGGGAAACCTACAACGAACGGCGCGTCGCAGAGATCACCGACGGCGTACTACGTTTAAGCAACAGCCAATCGAACAACGGCAGCTACTCGGTGACCAAAACGCGCTTCGCAGACTTCGATCTCACCGTTGAAGCGCGGGCAGTTGCCGGACCCGCTGATAACGGCTATGGCGTGATCTTCCGTGTGCAAGATCGCCAGAACTACTATACGTTCATGGTCAGCAGCGATGGTTACTATCAGGTGCAGCGCGTGGTCAATGGGGATGTGAAAGAATTGAGCGCGTGGATCGAGTCGCCGCTGGTCAACGCGGGGCTTGAGGCGGTCAACCGCTTGCGTGTTATTGCACGCGGCAATCAATTCGAGTTTTACCTGAACGGGGAACGGGCGCAGGTCTGTATTCCCAATAACCCCGACGCGCAAAGCATGTATATGATGGAAACCTGTATTGACGGGCAAATGCTAGACGTGTTGACTGACAATTCGATTGCACAGGGGCAGGTCGGCATGGTGATTCAAACCTTCGAGGAATCGGGTGTTAGCGCAGAGTTCGATAATTTGGTGATCTTCGGGGCATAATGGGTAATTGAGCTATCTTACTTTATCGAAACGGAAACAACATGGACGACGTAAAAGCAAAACTCAATGAGGCATTGAAGACGGCGATGGTGGCAAAAGACAACCCCCGCCGTGATGTGATTCGCCTGTTACAGAGCGCGGTCAAGCAGGTAGAAATTGACGAGCGCAAGACGCTCACTAACGACGAGATTTTCACCATCATGCAAAAAGAGGTCAAGAAGCGCCGCGAAAGCGCCGATGAAGCCGAAAAAGCCGGACGCAATGATATTGCGGACGCCGAAAAAGCCGAGATTGTTCTCATCGAGCAGTTTTTGCCGACTCAGTTGACCCGTGCAGAAATTGAAGTGCTGGTGCGCGAGGCTATCCAGCAAACCGGCGCGACGACGGCGAAAGAAATGGGCAAAGTGATGGGCGTCCTCGTGCCGAAAACGAAGGGCGTGGCAGATGGTAAGCTCGTTAATGAAGTTGTGCGGGAACTGTTGAGTTCATAACGATGTTGAGCGGATTATCCCGGTTTTTCGACCAGTTCACCTCTCCGGCTCGACGGGAGCAGCCGCTTTATCGACTCCTTTTGACGCTGGTGGCGATCATTTTTGTGCTGGTCGCCACCGTCATCGTCGCCTTCGACAGCGTTTTCCCCAGTCAGGACGCCACCACTGCGCTGCAAATTGGCAGTATTGCGTCCACTGACATTCGAGCGCCGTTTAGCACGACGTTTGTCAGCGACGTATTGACCGAGCGCAAGCGTCAAGAGGCGGTTGTCGGCATCAACCCTATTTTCGACCCGCCAGACCCGAATGTCGCTCGAACGCAAATTCAACTTCTGCGGCAAATTCTCGACTTCATCGACAATGTGCGCCACGATCCTTTCGGCACACCCGAACAAAAGACGCTGGACATTGGCAGGATTACCGCGCTTACGCTTGACCCTACGGTGATCCAGACGATCCTTAACATGAACGAGGAGACGTGGACTTCTGCTTCTGACGAGACAGTCACGGTCTTAGAACGGGTCATGCGCGAGTCGATCCGCGAGGGCGATCTGAATCAGGTGGCGGATCAAATTCCGACGCAGGTATCACTGCGCTTTGACTCGCAATCGGCGGGCGTCGTTGTTGATGTGGTGCATGACCTGTTACGTCCTAATCGCTTTCTCAACGCGGCGGCAACAGAAGCGGCACAAATTGAGGCGGCGGAAGCCGTTCTACCGCAAAGCCGATCCTTCGAGCGTGGTCAAATCGTGATACGGGCAGGGACGCGCATCGAAGCGGCAGATTACGAATCGCTCAACGAATTGGGTTTGCTCACCACGCCAGATCGCCGCGCACAAATGATTTTGCGGGCATTTCTCGCCAGCTTGCTCGTGATGATCAGCTTGGCGCTGTATATCGCCCGTTTCCCCGAAAAATTCAACAAGAGTGTGCGTTCGCTGGCGCTGCTGGTGTCGATTTTCCTGCTGGCGCTGTTGGGCGCACGTTTATTCAATGGCGGTGATAACCTGATCTACATTTATCCGGCGGCGGCGATGGCGCTGCTGCTGGTGGCGATCACACATATCGAGCTTGCGATTGTGGCGGGTTTCGGGCTGGCGCTGCTGGTCGGTTTGATGAGCAACAATTCGCTTGAACAGACGATGCTTGTTGGGGTAGGCGGCATGGTTGGCGTGTTGATGCTGCGCCGTTCGGAACGCCTCAACAGCTATTTTGCGGCGGGGTTGGTCATCAGCCTGACCGACGCTGTGATCGTCACGCTGTTCAATGTGGGGTCGCTCATCACCGAAGGGTCGAACTTCGGCACGCTGATTCTGTACGCGCTGATCAACGGTGTGCTTGCCGCCATGACCGCGCTTGCGGGCATGTATGGCGTGACGCTGTTGTTCAACCTGCCGACGAGTCTTAAGCTGGTGGAGTTAAGCCAGCCGAATCAACCCCTTTTACAGCGCCTTTTACGTCAAGCGCCGGGGACGTATCAACATTCGCTGCAAGTGGCGAACCTTGCCGAACAAGCCGCCAACGCCATCGGCGCAGATGCCGATCTGCTGCGCGTGGCTGCCCTCTATCATGACATCGGCAAGACGAACGATCCCGGCTTTTTTGTCGAAAATCAGGCGGATAACATCAACCCTCATGACGCGCTGAATGATCCGTATCGCAGCGCGGCGATCATCATTAATCACGTCACGGACGGTGAGAAAATGGCGCGACAGGGACGGCTGCCTACCCGTATCCGTGATTTCATCTTAGAGCATCACGGTACGACGCAAGTCACGTATTTTTATAACAAAGCGTTGACAGCCGTTGGCGATGATGAAGCGGTAGACATCAGCGAGTTCACCTATCCGGGTCCCAAACCACAAACCCGCGAAACAGCCATTATGATGCTGGCGGATAGCTGCGAAAGCACCGTTCGCGCCCGTAAGCCGGGGCATAAGGCAGAGATTGCCGACATTATCCAGAGCATCTTTGATGCACGGATGCGCGATGGTCAGCTAGACGAATGCGGCTTGACCTTGCGTGACCTCAATCTCACCAAAGAGATTTTCACCGATATGCTGCAAGCCGTGTTTCACCCACGCATCAATTACCCGACTCCGGGGGTGCGGCGTCCGCAGGTGGCGGTCACACAAGAAATCCCTGCCGAGTTGTATTCCAACAAACCAGAACTTCAGGAAGAAACAACCGAGCCGCCCAAGCGACAAACGGCGGAAATCAAACCCGTGAGCAGAGAAGACACCGACGAGTCGCCGCTGCTCGAAGTCCCCCCGCTGCGGCGCACGCAGCGCATGAATCCAGCGGAAAGAGACCAAGATGACGAACTTTGAAATTGATGTGCAGAATGAAGATGCCTACCCGTTAGATGAAGATCGGCTGAAAACGGCGGTGCTGGCGGTCTTGACCCGACATGAGGTCGAAGACGGTACGGCGATCAGCGTTGTGATCACCAGCAATGAAGATGTCGCCGCCCTCAACCGCGACTTTCGCGGCGTCGACTCCCCGACAGATGTCCTGTCGTTTCCGGCAGATATTCCCGTGCTTCCCGGCGAATCCCCCTATCTGGGGGATTTGATCATCGCGTACCCGTATGCGTCGGCACAGGCGGCGCGAGAAGGTCACATGCTTATGGACAGCTTATCGCTGCTGGTCGTGCATGGCACACTGCATTTGTTAGGTTATGACCACGATACGATGGAAAACAAAGCGAAAATGTGGGATGCTCAAAGCGAGGTATTGGTCGCGCTAGGCATTTCGCCTGAACTTGTGCCGCCGTTGGAAAAAGAAGACGATGAAGATTAAATCTGTAGGGACGCCCAACGGGGCGTCCGTCGAATCCCGAAAAAGTCAGGGAACTGCGACGAAGTTCAAATCTCCGCAAGGGATGATTGACGCGCTTGTAGAAACGTCACGCATTAACCCGGATGATTTCGCCTACAAAACCAGCCCGAACCGCTTCAAAAGTTTGGGCTATGCGCTTGCGGGTTGGATTTATATGCTGCGCCGCCAGAAGAACACGCGGATACAGGCATTTGCCAGCATCTTTGTGATCGGGTTGGCGGCATGGTTGGGCATCGAACTGATTAGTTGGGCGGTACTGCTCCTCACGATCACGATGGTCTGGATGGCAGAATTCATCAATGCGGCGGTTGAGGCAGCCATTGACCTTTCCACCAGCGAATTTCACCCGATGGCGAAAGTCGGGAAAGATGTTGCATCGGCGGCGGTACTGTTGGGCGCGGTTGCTTCTTTGCTCATCGGCGCGATTATTTTGCTGCCCCCGCTTCTCGTGAGGTTAGGGTTTTAGTGACCGAATTTTGGGCTAACGCTTAGGGCGAACACTATGCCGCGCATCTTCATTTCGTATCGCCGTTCCGACAGCATCACTATTTCCGGGCGCATCTATGATCGCCTTTCCGCCGCCTATGGTGAGGGGAATGTTTTCAAAGATGTAGATGATATTCCGTTTGGCGCGGACTTTCGAGCCGTCTTGGAACGTGAAGTTTCCACCTGTGACGTGCTGCTCACCATTATTGGGGCGACATGGGCGAGTGCTGCCGATGATCGCGGCGTCATGCGCTTGAATAACCCCGATGATTTTGTACGTATCGAAATCGAGTCGGGTTTGAATCGTACCAATAATGTGTTGGTGATTCCGGTGCTGGTCAGCGGGGCAAAAATGCCCACGCCCGATCAACTGCCGTCTACGCTGTCACAACTGCCCTTTCGCAACGCGGCGGTGGTGCGTGATGATCCCGATTTCAGCCGGGATATGGCGCGGCTGATCGAACA
>JBBQRJ010000212.1:0-7938 GCA_038214955.1 Aggregatilineales bacterium
GATGTCTACCGGTTCAAGTCCAGTTGGACCCACTAATTTATATTAAAATAAAATCATGAACATTGACACCAATACTCTCCATTGGCTTGCTGGACTCCTTGAAGGTGAAGGTTCTTTTTTAGCGCCACTTCCTTCTGCTCCAACTATTCCCCATATTTCAATTACTATGACAGATGAAGACATAATAGAGCGAGTTTCTCACCTGTTCAGAAATCACCATTATTTGCTTTCGCAGACTAATACATCTTGGAAAGTAGCTTACAAAGCCGTACTTGGTGGCAGTCATGCAGTTGAACTTATGCGGACTGTATATCCATTAATGGGTCAGCGACGACAATTGCAGATTGATAGAGCTTTAAATAACTACGTTGACAGATCGGATGCAATGCGAAATGTTAATAACAATAAGTTAAATGAATCTCAAGTCAGAGAAATAAAACAACGCATCGCCCTAAAACATACCTCAAAAGAAATCGCCGCCGATTACGGCATTACCATTTTCACCATACGGGAAATCCGTCAGGGGAAAATCTGGAAGCACGTTACCTTAGACGACCCTATTCCATCCCCAATTCCAACAATTCAACTCATAGAACCTGACTTTGAGTCTCTTGATTGGTTAGCGGGTTTGCTAGAGGGGGAAGGATCGTTTTGTCCCGCACCGCCCTCGTCTCCAAATAGACCCTATATTGCTTTGGCTATGACAGACGAAGATGTGGTTGCTCGTGCGTGTCGCATTTTGGAAGTGAACTATCAGCTGATTCGTACAAAAAACGAGGCGCACAAAGATTATTATTTGGCTCAACTACGGGGTGAACGCGCTGTAGACTTCATGAGGACTCTCTGTCCGAAGATGGGTATCCGGCGACAAGGGCAAATCATGCGAGTCGTTCAAAACTACCAACCACATGATGCATCACACCATCGACCAGGCGCGAAGATAAACGCAGACGATGTGCGCGAAATAAGAAGGCGTATCATCAACGGCGAAGCGATGAAAGCACTTGCCGAAACATACGGCGTCAGTTATTCAATCGTCGTTGACATCAAACTGCGGCGCACTTGGAAGAATATTTGATATTTCTCGTCGTGCATCCTCGACCACTTCACGCGGGATGAGCCGGAGTGCCAGCCACACCAGCCCCGGCACAATCAGCAAATCGTCTATTTGACCCAACACGGGAATGAAATCGGGGATCAAGTCGAAGGGCAGCAGCAAATAACCTAAAGCTGCCGCAAGCGCGATCTTGGCGGGGATCGGCGTGCGGCTATCCGCGAGGACGAGCCGATACACGGCGATCACATGATACACATCGGCTAATTTCAATGCCGTGTAATGTTCAACGATTTGCTCAGGCTTTTCACCGTTTGTGTATTCTTCAATCACGACTTCTAACGGTACGCGGGTTTTGCCCACATACACAGTGCCATTGTCGCTTACTCGCAGCGGCGTAGGATCAACGCTGATAGTCAAAGTCATGATACTTACCTCCTGTCACTTTCACAGATATATAACCTAATCTTCAATCGGCGGCGTGATGATCGTGTCGTGCAGTTCCTCAAACGCCCGTTCGAGATCACGGTTGGCAAAGCGCATTCGCAGCGCCGATTTTGTAAATGGCGTCAAATCATCTGCGATTTGATAGGCGACCAGCGTTTGCAAATCTTTCTCTTTCTTCCCCTGCTTTTCGTCGTCGGTGAGGTTGGCGAATAGTTCAGCATAAAAACCCTCGCCTTGCTCAAGCCGCGCTTGCATCACATCGAGCAGTTCACGAAAGCGCATGATCTCCTGCCGAATTTTCTCAATGTGTTCAGGGTTTTGAGCGGTCTTCACGTTTGATCCTTTCTATGGAAATATATTGTAGGGACGAGGCGTGCCTCGTCCCTACTGGATGGTATGTTTAGACGACGATATTCACTTTCGGCTCGGAGGTTTGACCCGCGCCGCCCCGTGCCGCCACGAAAATCACGCGCTTGGGTTCGCCACCGTTCAGCGCCCGTTTCGCGCCAGCAGTTTCCAACGCCAGCTTGATCGCCGTCGGCTCATCAATGTCCACTGGCACATCAACGCGATCAACGGGCTTGCCGTTCTTCATGACCACCAGGGTTGTCATGTCGTCGGCTGCCTTGACCGGATCGAACGTTGGGAACGCTTGCTGATGGATGCTGTACGCGCCGCCAATTCGTTCCCACAGTTCCTCGACCATATGCGGCGTGATGGGAGCCATCATCAGCAGCATGGCTTTGACCGCTTCCCTCCACACGTCCGCGCTGATTTTGCCGTCGCGGGCGGCGGCTTTCAGTTCATTTTTCAGGGTCATCAGGGCGGCAACGCTCGTATTGAAGCTGAAATTTTCCAGATCGTTCCCCACTTTGTAGATCGTCTGGTGGACGCGCCGTTCTAGCGCCCGTTCAACGTTGGGATCGCTTTGCGCGTTCGATGGAGCGCCCGCTGTGACCAAATCCCACACATCACGCAGCCAACGAGCGGGTCCTTCGATCCCCTGACTATCCCACGGACCGCCCTTCGTCCAGTCGAAGCCGAACATCAGGTATGCGCGAACGGTATCCGCCCCGTGTGACGCCACCCAATCATCGGGGTTGATCACGTTCCCTTTACTCTTGGACATGCGCTGAATTTCCAGATGATGTTTCAGTTGATTGACCGTGTTAATGCCGGGAACGTCGGGAATGTTGATTTCCGCATCTGCCAGCACTTCGATGGTTTTCACTTCGCCGTTGCGTTCACGCACCGTCAGCAGATTTTCCGTCCGCTTGATGATTTCGCCTATGAGTGTGCCTCTCATGGCTTCTTCGGCAATCGAGCCAAATTCCCCCGTAATGGAGGACAGCGCCACCGGATCATCCATCAATGCTTCGTCCTGCCCGATGACATTGACCTGATCGGCATACAGTTTGTTCCCACTTGCCCATTGACCATGTGCGCGGACGTAATGCCCTTCGCGTTCCTCGCCCAGAATTTGCCCCTGATTTCGCAGAATCATGAACGGCTCGTTGAACAGATTTTGCGGGTCACGCCCGTGCGCGTGCATGATGTCGGCGGTTTCCTCGAACATGCCTAAATCACGCATAGACTTGGTGAAGAAACGGGCATACAGCAGATGCATGGTGGCGTGTTCTGCACCGCCCGTGTAGACATCGACGGGCAGCCAGTATGCCGCCTCTTCGGGATCAAACGGTGCGCTGTCGTAATGCGGACTCAGGTAGCGATACCAGTACCACGACGAACACATGAATGTATCCATCGTGTCGGTTTCACGGCGGGCGGGCTTGCCTGTCGATGCTATGGCGTTCACAAAGCCATCATGATTCCCTAGCGGATTGCCAACGCCTGACATGACCACATCATCGGGCAGACGCACAGGCAGATCGCTGTCCGCGACAGGTTCAATCGTGCCATCGTGACGATAGATCATCGGGATCGGGGAACCCCAGTAACGCTGGCGGCTGATCAGCCAATCGCGCATACGGAAGTTGACCGACTCGCGCCCTTGACCCTCTTGCGCCAGCCAATCAATGACCGCGCTGATCGCGGGATTCTTGCGCCCTTTTTCGCCGTTGGAGACGGTGCCTTCAAAGCGTCCGCTGTTGATCATCTTGCCCGCGCCGCTGTACGCCTCGTTGACGCAGAAGTCTTCTCCCGCGTCGTCGGGGCGGATCACCGGACGGATTTCCAGACCATATTTCCGTGCAAAGGCGAAATCGCGCACATCATGCGCGGGAACAGCCATGATCGCGCCGCTGCCATAGGTGATCAGCACGTAGTCCGCAATCCAGATCGGGATTCGTTCGCCGCTCACGGGGTTGATGGCATACGCGCCGGAGAATACACCCGTCTTTTCGCGTTCGTCTGATGTGCGTTCCAGTTCCGTTTCGCGGGCGGCATTCTCAACATAGGTTTGTACTGCGTCTTTATGTTCCGGCGGCGTGATTTTACTGACCAGCGGGTGTTCGGGCGCTAACACCATGAAGGTTGCGCCCCACAGCGTATCGGGTCGGGTCGTGAAAACCTCAATCGGGTAATTCCCAACTTCTGTATGGAAAGTCACCCGTGCGCCTTCACTCCGTCCGATCCAGTTGGTTTGCATGGTGCGAATGGGATCGGGCCAATCCACGTTGGGATAATTCAGCAGCTCGTCGGCATATTTGGTCATACGGAAGAACCACTGAGTCAGCATCTTCTGAATGACAGGCTGACCCGTGCGCTCGTCTTTGCCGTCGATGACTTGCTCGTTTGCCAGCACTGTTTGCAGCGTGGGCGACCAGTTGACCAGCGCCTCACTGCGATACGCCAAACCGCTCTCGTAGAACTTCTTGAAAAACCATTCCGTCCATTTGTAATACTCCGGTTCGCACGAGACGGCTTGGCGTTCCCAATCGAACATCGCACCCATGCTTTGCATCTGTTTCCGCATTTGCTCGATGTTGGCGCGTGTCCACTTTGCCGGGTGAATACCGCGCTGTACGGCGGCATTTTCGGCAGGCAGACCGAAAGCGTCAAAGCCCATCGGGAACATGACGTTGTAGCCCTTCATCCGCATGTAACGGGCGCGGGCGTCAGAGGGGGTCATGGCGAACCAGTGACCGATATGCAGATCACCACTAGGGTACGGCAGCATCGTCAGCGCGTAGTATTTCGGTTTGCTCCAATCGACTTTGGATCGATACAGTTCATCTTTTTGCCAACGTTCCTGCCATTTCGACTCAATGGCTTGCGGGCTGTACTTTTCTCTCTGAGTCATCTCGTTCCCGTTTGTCATTTCGGATAAGTATAACAAAATAAAAAACACAAGCCCGTTTACCTCTCACGGCGCTTGTGTCTTCTGGTGACATACTCCCCATACCTAAAGGCAGGGGCTTCTACCATCAGCACGCCTGCGAAGGAAACCCTTCGTCTTATCGGCGCTCCTGTAGCACGCCGATGCCCGGCGTGTCCTGCACATCTTGCACATCTACAACGGATTGAAGACCGGATTTTCACATCTCGTGTCATCAAGATCAGTATAGCATTGCTGTTCGTTAAATGCAAGGCACGCCTTATATCCCCATAGCTAAAGCGAGGGATCTTACGGCATTTTTCTGATAATCACTCCCGATCAATGTGTCGGGCGTTGGTCTTTACCTACCGATAAGGATCGTAGGGGTTTGGACGGCGGGAACGCACCGGCACCGGGACAGGCACACGGACAGGCTTTGGTGGCTGAGGGATAATAAGTCGATCTAATTCTTCAAGCAACCCACGTAAGCGGGTGGTCAGATCGTCCAGTAAAGATTTCTTTTGTTTTGCCACAACCGTTACCCTTTCAACATGACCTTCAAACGAAGTACAGGGGTAGCAAAAACGCCCCACACCAATCAGAACGGCAGGGGGCGTTCGCACTTTTTGCCTTTGCGCGGCTGTGTGGACCTAAGGGGACTCGAACCCCTGACCTCTTCAATGCCATTGAAGCGCTCTCCCAGCTGAGCTATAGGCCCGCGCTTCATTCCAACATCATCGTGGCGCAAGCAAAACATATGCGGTTGGATAGGCGAGAATTTTAGCCCCATGACGCCTAAGTGTCAATACTAGCATAAACCCTTTTTTGATTTTGTGTAGTAGCCTTAACACTTTTCTAACGGGAAAGCTGTACTTTGGTACGTTGTTCCCCCATTTAGACATCGCTATTCTGAGAAGAAACGGGTATTTCGGCTATGAGCGTGGGGGCGACCTCTCACGTCGCTATCATTAAAGGGTAGGCATGAACTTGCAGTTGAGCGATTATCTTCAGCGAATTAACTATCACGACACGCTGCGCCCCGATCTCGAAACCTTGATCGGGCTGCATCGCGCTCACCTGCTCAACATCAGCTATGAGAATCTCGATATTCATCTAGACTGCCCGCTTACGGTAGACATCAACGCGATTTTTCGCAAGATCGTCACGGATCGGCGCGGCGGCTGGTGCTTCGAGATGAACGGTTTGTTCGGATGGGCGCTGCGCGAGATCGGCTTTCAAGTGACCATGCTCTCATCAACGGTGGGACGCGGAGAAATGGGGCGTCCGGTTGTCGAAGGGACTCACCTGATTCTACTTGTCCAGTTAGATCGTCCGTATCTTGCAGATGTGGGCTTCGGGAATGGGATTTTAGAGCCGATCCCGTTGGAAGTCGGGATGTATCGACAGGGATTTCTTGAGTATGCTTTGCGCTTGGATGGGGATCGCTGGTGGTTCGAGAATCACGAATACGGCGGCGCGGGCTTTGATTTCACGCTAGAGGCTCATGACCTGAACGACTTTGCTCCTATGTCTCACTTCCTGCAAACCTCACCGGATTCGGGTTTTGTGCGAACGACAGTGTGTCATCGCTTCACCGCTGACGGCTTTGTCACTCTGCGCGGTGCAACCCTACGACGGATCACGCAGGACGGAGCGCATGAACAGGTGATCGAAACGCTATACGCTTACCATCAAACGCTCGAAAACGTGTTCGACCTGCATTTGGATGATGTTGGGGCGCTGTGGGATAAAGTATGGGCGCGGCATCTGGTATGGTTGCAAACGCCGTAGGGACGCGCAACGGCGCGTCCGGTTATTCGGGGATTCTCGTCTCATTAGGCGGAAAGATCGCTGTGACATCAACCGTTTTGCCGAGCAGCGGCGAGTCGAACGTTTCGCCCGTGCCATATGCGCCGATGTACTTGAACGCGCCATCAACTAGCGTCCACACTTCGATATATTCCTCTAGGGCATCAGCGATCCAGTATTCTCGCACACCATATTTTTCATACAGACGATACTTTTTCGTCCGATCCTGTTTTGCTGTGCCGGGAGAAAGCACTTCAAGCACCCAATCAGGAGCGCCGCGTAAACCCTTGTCTGTAACAATGCAATTTCCATCTGATGAAATCCACAGTAAATCCGGTTGGGTGATATTGAAATCATCGAGATAAACGTCTGTCGGGGAGAAAAAAACTTCCCCACCATTGAAAAGAGGATTGATGACATCATAAGTGCGTCTAATGATACGTTGATGAATTGGAATTGGCGCAGGAGCCATCATTAGTTCTCCATCAATGAGCTGCATGGGCGTATTCGTTTCGGGGAGTTTGAAATAATCTTCGGCGGTCATGCGCCGTTCGACAATCGCCATAATCTCACCTCATTAAGCTCACGTAGAGACACACCGTTGCGCGTCCGTTACTTTGTATAAGTATATCCGATTCTATCCAGCATCTCTCTGAGCGACTCCAGCGGCAAACCGACCACGTTGCTATAGCTCCCGTCGATATGCTCGACAGGGTGAAAGCCTTCATGCTGGATGGCGTAACTGCCCGCTTTATCAAACGGATCACCCGTCGCAATGTAGGCATCCATTTGATCGTCGCCATAATCGCGCATGGTGACTCGCGTTTGAGTCAGCCGCGTGTGTTGATGAGTCCCCACGCCGTTGGTTTGTTGCAGCAGGGTCAGCGCCGTGCAAACGATGTGCGCCCTTCCACGTAAGCGTTGCAGCATGTGACGAGCGTCGGCGTCGTCGGCGGGCTTGCCGAGAATTTCCCCGTCGAGAATGCCCATTGTGTCGGCGGCGAGTATGACGACGGTATCCGCCGCCAGCACCAGCGCCGAGTCCAGCCGTGCGGCGACAGCGTGCGCTTTTTCGATGCTAAAACGTTGAACGTAATCGAGCGGGGGTTCATCATCCTGCTGAGTCTCGTCAATATCCGGTTTGATCACGCTGAAGGTGATTCCCAAGGACGCCAGCAGTTCGCGCCGCCGGGGTGATCCTGATGCTAAGACAAACTGCATAAAAGAGTCCTGACCGTAGAAAAATCGACACTTGTAGGGACGAGAGGGGAGGAAAGAACGCCTCACCCCCAACCCCTCTCCCAAAAGCAGGAGAGATGAGGAAACACGCCTCACCCCCAACCCCTCTCCC
>JBBQRJ010000213.1:0-7917 GCA_038214955.1 Aggregatilineales bacterium
GCGCAAGCATGTCTCGCGGCGGGCAATCGCACCCTTGACGGGGATAATGATGGTATTCCGTGCGAGGAATTCTTATGCACCGGAATCGTCCCCACCGCAACGCTTACGCCAAGCGGCGGCGGAGAAAGTAATTAAATAGCCTCATCCCCCTCTGAAAGATCACCTCACCCCCCAACCCCCTCTCCGAAAAGCGAGAGGGGGAGACAAACAAAAGCATCAGACAGCAAAACCCCTCTCTTGTGGAGAGGGGGTTGTTGATGGACAAGAGATGGGATCGATGGTTGAAGCGTGAAGGTTATTGCATTCGCATGGCGGCATTGAGCGCGATGCACGCGATGCATTCGCCATCGGGTCGCACAATCGCATAACCCGCCTGTGGATTATCCCCGTACAGGGTTGAATCGACGTTCCATACAATCATCATTTGCACACGACCATCGTTTCGCGCAAGGATCGCCGCCCGCGCCAGCCATTCGGCTTGTTCGGCAATGGATGTACTTGCCGCCCATTCGTAACCCGCAGGCAGCGCCATAAATCCAGCGCCCGTAAGATAGCCTATGCGCGTGAAGCACAGCGGTTTGTCCGGGAAAATTCCCGCTACGGTGTCGATCAACGTGCGGTAGTAGTAGCTGTGATGCTCTGGCGAGATCAGGCGCGAATCCCCGCTGAACACGTCGGGCGAGAGTGCGCCTTCGGTGTACTGCACGCCAATGCAATCGGCATAATTCGCCGCCCCCGCCTCTGCCATTTGCTGCAAATACGCGCCGTCTTCACACCCGCTCGGCAAACAGGACGCAAACAGCGGAGTCGGGATGGTCGCGCCGCTGATCACGGTGACTGCTGGATTCGCCGTCTTGATCGCGCTGTAAGCAACTGCCAGCATCTCGGTATAGGCGGCGGCGCTCACGCGCTCGTCTGCCCAACCACGTTCCATATTTTGACTGTTCCACACTTCAATTGCGTCGGGGTTGAGCGCCGCCACCTGTGCCAGAAAGCCCGCGAACGCTGTGTTATAGGCTGCGGGGTCAGCCGCCCATTCTGCGGGATTACCATCTACACCCAACAGAATACGGAAGCCGTTTTCTCGCGCAGCGTCGATTGCGCCCTGTGCGATTTCTGCACCCGCGCCCATCGTCCAATGAATCTGACTTTTCGCCCACGTCATATTGGCACGACGCATCAATTCGGGGTGTGCAAAGCTGATCACTTCCCCGCCTAATTCAAACGTCACTGGAGAAGCGAGAGGCGCAGCAGTCACCCTAATAGGCGTGGCGATTTGCGCTTCGGCGGTGATTTCTGGTGGTATCAGCGTGGCTGTTCCCGGTGCGCTCGTCGGCACAAGGCTTGGAGTCATGTTTGCTGATGGGGATGCACTTGGAGTTGGAGCAACGCCGGGAATGATCAGCGTTTGCCCCACGTAGATCAAATCGACGCTCGGCAGGCTGTTCGCCTGTGCGATTTCTCGCGCCGTGACGCCGAATCGCGCCGCGATCCGTCCGAGGGTATCCCCCGGTTGGACAACGTAAGTCGTCCCGCTCTCCTGCGCCAGTGCAACAACACTGGCGAGGAGCAGGGCGACGATCACAAGAATTAAGCGGCGCATCCGCGATCTACCAGTGAGACAGCGGAATATACAACGCCATCCCCGCATAGATGCGGTTCGGGTTGATGATCCCGTTATAGGCAACAATCGACTGTATGCTCACGCCGTAATAGCGTGCAATACGACCTAACGTATCACCGTAGCGCACGTAATAGGTGATCACTTCGGGCTGCGGCGGGTAGTAGCTCGATGGAATGTAGAGCAGCATCCCCGTGTAAATGCGATTGACATTGTAAATGCCGTTGAGCTGTGCGATTGCGGCTACGGTGGTGTTGTAGAAACGGGCAATGCTCGCCAGCGTATCACCACGACGAACAGTGTACGTCGTGTAGGTCGGCGGTGGCGGGGTGTACGATGACGGAATGAGGAGCTGCTGCCCCGCGAAAATATAGTTGTAATTAAAGATGCCGTTGGCGGCGGCAATGGCTTCGGGAGTCACGCCGTACCACAGCGCAATACTGTACAAAGTTTCGCCATATTGAACAGTGTGATAAATCTGCTGTCCTATATAGGCAGGCTCAACCTGTTGTGCAGCAACTGCCAATGGGGTGACCACCATCAAGAGGAGAAACATAAACGGAAGAATGCGGCGCATGATTTGTGTCCTTTCTGAGGAGAAAACACAGTTGTTTCCCTTGAATATAACACAAACCATGCATTTCGTGCGTCCATCCTTCGGCTGAGTTCCCATCATTCGTTTGCATATTTAGAACAAATATGCTATGATAACCCGACATTCCGCAAAAAAGCTATAATAAAAAGCACGGTAATGTGTGCAAAAGGGGACGGGTGACGTGGCTGCAAAAAAAACAGCATCAACAAAAGATACGAAGCAGACCGAAGAAACCGCAGGGCTACCAGTCGGTGATGATGGGCGTACCAAGGCGCTAGACGCGGCGGTCAACGAACTGACCAAGCGGTTTGGCGATGGCACAATCGTGCGTTTAGGCGATGCCACGCATATGGTGGTCGATGTGATCCCCAGCGGTTCGCTCACCATTGATATTGCGCTTGGTGTCGGCGGTATTCCGCGTGGACGTGTGACCGAGATTTACGGACCTGAAAGTTCGGGCAAAACAACGTTGTGCTTGCACGTGATCGCAGAGTCGCAGAAGCGCGGCGGCATTTGCGCGTTCGTGGATATGGAACATGCGCTTGATCCCAGTTACGCCAAGTTGATCGGCGTGAACATTGATAAGCTGTATATTTCGCAGCCCGATACAGCGGAACAGGCGCTCGAAATCATAGAAACGCTGGTGCGCTCCGGTGCGCTGGATGTGGTCGTGCTGGACAGTGTGGCGGCGCTTGTGCCGCGTGTCGAAATTGAAGGCGAGATGGGCGATAGTCATGTGGGTGTGCAAGCCCGCTTGATGAGTCAGGCGCTGCGTAAGCTGTCCGGCGCGATCAAGCAGTCGAATGTGTCTGTGCTGTTCACCAATCAAATCCGCGAAAAGATTGGCGTTATGTATGGATGCTGGATTGGCGAGACGCCGATCACTTTAGCAGATGGTTCAACAGAAATGATTGAACATATCGTCAATGAACGGCTTGATGTCGAAGTGCTGTCGTACAATCACCTGAGCGGTCTGTTAGAGCCACGTCGCATTGTGAACTGGTTCGATAACGGCACAACGAATGAGTTTTTACGCTTCACGGTTGCCTCTGTTGACGGCAATGCTCCGCACACATTCACCTGTACACCGAACCACATGCTGCTTACACCGCACGGCTACGAAGCGGCAGAGGATGTGCAAGCGGGCGATCTGCTCATGACGAGCATGGCGCTTGATATTACGCTTGAGTCAGTGACAAGCGGGGCAATCAATGGAAATGCCGTTCAGCCCATCGCACGCCCCTATCAAGCGACGGCAATGCCCGTGATACAGGTTGAAAATGTAATTTTGGAAACGCCTGTGCATCGCTATGATATTGAGATCGAAGGAAATCACTGCTACGTTGCGGGCGGCGTGATCGTTCACAACAGCCCCGAAACCCAACCGGGTGGACGCGCTTTGAAGTTCTATGCGACGGTGCGTCTTGACGTGCGTAAGCTAGAATCGATCAAGGCGGGCGGCGGCGAAGTCGTTGGCAACCGTACCCGCGTGCGCGTGACCAAGAACAAGGTTGCGCCGCCGTTCCGTGAAGCCGAATTTGACATCATGTTCTTAGAGGGCGGCATCAGCAAGAGCGGCGAAGTGCTTGATCTCGGCACTGATCTGGCGATCATCGAGAAGCGCGGCGCGTTCTATCGCTACAATGACGGGCTGCTCGGTCAAGGGCGCGAGAATGCGAAAGTGTTTTTGACCGAAAATCTGGCTGTCCGTGATGAAGTCGAAAACGCGATCCGTGAACGCTACAGCTTGCCATCGGCAGCCATTGACCCGCGCCTTGCCGGTAAGGTCAACGGGACACCGCCGCCTACGCCTGCCGTTCTCCCCACCGCACGGGGATCACGCAACAGTAACGCAGAGGCAGACGCTTCCAAGCCTCAGCGCCTCCCGATGGATGATGAAGACTTCGCAGACGAATAAATAAGTTCACGGCTGACCTCACCCCCCGACCCCCTCTCCGAAAAGCGAGAGGGGGAGAAAATATCTAGGGGAGACCCAATGGGGTCATGTCCCGTGTAGGATGGGAGGGGACATTGCCCCTCCCCTACTTGTGTAGATTTTGCCGAAAGGTGAGGGTTCTTTAACTAGCGCCCAAGCCTTCGAGCGCGAGGCGGGCGGGGGTGAAGTTGGGGTTGAAGGTGACTGCGCCATTAAAATTGCTGATGGCGCGATCTGTTTCGCCCAAGCCAAGACGAGCGAGTCCGCCGTAGTAGAACGTTTCTTCGACGTACTGCCCGCCGCCGTCATCGAGGTTGCGCCGCGATAACGCGATCACATCGTCAAAGCGACCCACCTCTACATAGGCTTCAAACATGCCGAATTGATACCAATTCATGCGCCAGGGCAAGCCGTCGCCCACATTGCGGCTTTGATCGTAGGCGACAGAGGCTTCGACAAACAAGTCTAAGCCAGCGAAATTTGTCCCCATGTTAAACCATGCGAACGGGTCTTCGTTGTTGGCAATGGCTTCGGCGCGTGCGACTTCCAGCGCGTTATTCCAGTTGGTGATCTCGTCGGCGTCGTCACCCAACAGCGCCATGACTTCGGCTTCGCGGGTGATGTCGTACAAAACGATGTACAAACGGTTGAACTGACGCCAGTAGTGATCAATATGCTCATAGGTATAGGCGTAGTTGGGTCCGTCGTAACTGTCGTGCGTGTAGACGGTGCTGATCGCGTCGTCATACCCGATCACGAGCAGGTAATGACCCATCCAGCCAAGATTCTCGCCGGGGGGTTCGTAACCCGCTTCGATCATCACGGGGAAGTCGTTCGAGACGAGTTCGCGGATTCGATCTAGCGTGCCGCCCTGTCGCACCATTGCTCGCGTCGTACCGGGTAGGTGATTGTTGACGTATTCGGCAAGTTGCCACGGGCTGACGTTCTTATCTTCCGGGTTCGGCTTCAACCACTGTGCCGCCGGATATTGATCGGCTTCGTAGCCGAAATAGGTCAAACCCATTGTCAAGGTCGCGGGTCCGCAGTTGTTCCAGTCTTGATAAATATGCTCAATCCCGTTCAGTCGGTAGGCTGCGGGGACTGCTTGCTGCGCGGCTGCCGACCCGACCACCAGCAGCGTGATCGTCAGTGCCGTAATCAGGCGGAGTGAAAATTTCATAGAACCTCACAAATGCTTTACGATTGTCCGTGCGCGTCTCATTATATAGTGAAAAGTGGCGGTCATCCTCTACGAATAACCGACGTTCGGCGTTCGCAAATCTTAAGGCGTTGTCATATACTATAGTCGCAATTTACTGGTAAAGGACTCCCATGCAGCTTGATCATTTCTTGGGGAAACAACTCGACGATTTCACCATTCAAGAACGGATTGGTCAGGGCGGCATGGCAACGGTCTACCGCGCATTCCAACCGTCTGTTAATCGTTCGGTGGCGCTGAAGATTATTTCGCTGAACCCTTCCCAGGGCGAAAAAGACGAGTTCCGCTCCCGCTTTGCCCAAGAAGCCAAGTTGATCGCTTCATTGGAACACATTCACATTTTACCAATTTACGACTATGGCATTGTCAATAATGAGGTTGCCTATTTAGCCATGCGTTTGCTGCGCGGCGGCTCGTTGAGCGATCTCCTGCTTGAGGGAGCAATGCCGCTGGATCGCGTGGCAGACATCTTCACGCAAATTGCACGCGGGCTGGCTTACGCGCACAGCAAAGGCGTCATCCACCGCGATTTGAAGCCGAGCAACATTCTACTCGACGACGCGGGCAACGCCTACCTGACCGATTTCGGCTTGGCGAAAATCCTCGAAAGTTCGCAGCACCTGACCAAAACGGGGAACATCGTCGGCACGCCCATTTATATGTCGCCAGAACAACTGCGCGGCGATACGCTGGATCACCGGTCAGACATTTACAGTCTGGGCGGCGTGTTATATCACATGCTCGTCGGGCGTCCTCCGTTTGAAGCATCCGAGACGAACATGGTATCGGTGATTTACCAGCATCTCGAAAAAGCACCGCAGCCGCCGAGCGAACTTAACCCGACTATTCCGACGGGCGTTGAAGCAGTGGCGCTTAAAGCGTTGAGCAAAAACGCCGAAGATCGCTTTAGCAACGCGGCTGAAATGGCAGATGCGCTGAACGCAGCGTTAGGGCGTAAACTCAGCACCTCCACTTACCCGGCGGTCAAAGTCCTGCCGCGTTCGCAACCAGCGAAAAATGCGACTCCAATGGGAAGCAATACGCGCATCATCGGCATTGCCGGACTCGTGATCATCGTGGCGCTCGTGGCATTGGTGGTGTTGCAAGGGAATGGTACCTTGTTCAATGTGCCAACGGTCATACCAAGCCCGACGCAAGTGCCTAACCCTACTATTTTATACGGTGTGGAAGGTACGGCAGCGGACGCCATCCCGACCAGCGATGAAATTACGGCGACCCGTTCCCGACTCGGCGCAACCGGATTCTTCGCCTATATCACCTGCAACCAATCGAGCGAATATCACGCGGGGCAAGCCCGCGAAATGGCAGACGCCGCCGCCGTCTATCAAATTCCGTTCCGCATCTATGACAGCGACACTGACCGTTATAATCAGGTGACGCAAATAGAACGCGCACGGGCAGACGGCGCAAAGGGCGTGATCATTTGCCCGCTGGATATGGATTTGCTCCGCAATAGTCTCCTGTCGATGCAGTCGGCGGGGATTCCGCTGGTGTTCATGTCTGCCTTCGACGAAAATTACGGCGGCGTGTTTCTGGAGGGTGACGATTATTTGATGGGCGTAGAGGCAGGACGCGCCGCCGGACAAATCATCCGGGATGAAATGGGCGGACAAGCCAACGTCATTATTCTTGACTACCCCGACCTAGAGCATATCATCTCTCGCGCAAACGGCTTGCAAGACGGGCTGCTCGAATTTGCTCCGGCTGCCCGTGTGCTGGGGCGACACCTCGGTGGAACCCGCGTTGACGGTCAAGAGTCCGTTAACCAACTGCTTGATGAAAACGTCGATTTTAACGTGATCCTCAGCATCAATGACGCGGGGTCTTACGGCGCGATTGATGCGCTGGAAGCCCATGAAGTTGAGCCGACATCGGTCATCATCAGCAGTGTTGATGCAGAAGCGTTCGCACGGGAATATATTGGAGATAATTACTTCCTTCGGGCATCGGTAGATATAGGTCGGCGGCAGTTTGCGGAAACCGCTGTTGATGCGATGGTGAAAATGTTGGCGGGCGCAACCCTACCGGAAACGTTCCTCGTGCCGCCGGGCAGCGTGATCACCCGTGAGAGTTTGAATGCCGACAATACGGGTTGATTCGGATCACCTGCTAATTCACCTTACGCACGAGTATCGTTTTCAGCCCTCACCCCCTGCCCCTCTCCCTCAGGGCGAGGGGTGAAAAAGCATTCGTGTGTTGGAAAGTCCTTCGCCCTGAGGGAGAAGGATTTAGGATGAGGGCAAACTGCTTAAGGTGATCTGCTAATGCAATAAAATACTCACATTCCCCTCGAAATACGGTATCATTCACCTATCAGCATGAAGGGGAAACATGCCAATACCCGAACGTTGGTCAGGCAGACAAATTGGGGATTTCATCGTTGAGGAAAGAATCGCACGCGGCGGACTCTCGTCGATCTATCGGGCGCGTCAACTGTCTGTTAATCGTTTCGTTGCCCTCAAAATCATTGATCTGGGCGACGAGATTACTGACCGCGAAGGTTTCCGCCAGAGCTTCGAGAAAGA
>JBBQRJ010000214.1:0-7873 GCA_038214955.1 Aggregatilineales bacterium
CGTGGTGGGCGGTTTGCTGTCTGTTCCGCTGGCGGGAACGTTGATGATCCTCGTGCGGCATTTGCTCATCGAGCCGAAACGTGATGAAGTCGCTTCTCATGTGCCGGTCAAGGGCGGCGGCATTTTGCTGTCGGGTGGCGAACCGAAACTAGACATTATCACGGGCAAGTAATCCGCCTCAGCCTAACTTCCTCTCCGAAAATAGGAGAGGGGGCGACCTGTCGCCCATTCACCGTCAGAGGCTCAAAGCCTCCTAAGCAACCATCTGAAAAATCAGAGTAGGGACACCCAACGGGGGTGTCCGTCGTTTCGGACGCGCCGTTGCGCGTCCCTACAAGAGCGTTTTGGAATATTCAGCCGTACACGGGCGGGGATATTGCCCCGCCCCCACACGAGTGGACGATGAGTAATCCGCCTAAAGATGTATACCCTTCGTCCATAAGGCGGGTTTTGTGGGCAAACCACCCCACGGGATGTTATGCTTAGGTCGCTTGCAGACTCAAGGAAAATCAAGCGACGATGATCGGAAAGACGCTTCGCAACCGTTACGAAATCAAGGAACTTCTAGGCGAGGGATCAACCGCGACGGTTTATAAGGCGCTGGATAAGCGTCTTGGTCGTGAGGTGGCGCTCAAAATATTGCTGCCTCACGTCCGCGATACCGTGCGTAAACGCTTCTTTCAAGAAGCCCACTCCGTCGCGCTTCTCAATCATCCAAACATTATGTTGATCTACGACATCGACGAGGAAAACGAAATGCCTTTCCTCGTGGTCGAATACGTGGAAGGCGACTCGCTGGCGAAATACATTCCGTGTGCGCCAGAAATGGTTGTTGATCTGGGGCGGCAAATGGCAGGGGCGCTCCATTACGCGCACGAACGCCAGATCATTCACCGTGACATCAAACCCGCCAACATCAAGGTGACTTCCGCCGGTCAGGTCAAGATCATGGATTTGGGCTTGGCGCTGCCCAAAGACGCCAAGCGCGTCACCACCGACGGTATGATCATCGGGACACCCGCCTATCTCTCACCGGAACAGGCGCAAGGCTTCACGCTTGACTACCGGACGGATATTTACTCGCTCGGCGTCGTCCTCTACGAAATGGCGACGGGACAGCTTCCGTTCTCGTCTGATGATATTCCCGTCTTGCTGATGCAGCACGTCAAACAACCCGTGCCGCCGCCGCGTTTGCTTGTGCCAACGCTGCCTGTTACGCTCGAAGCGGTCATTTTGAAGGCGCTCGAAAAGAACCCCGTGCGCCGCTTTCAGTCTGCCGAGGCGATGGCGCAATCACTCGCCGTCTCGATACGCTCTACCGAAAGCAACGAAGCGCCGACTCAATCATCGCGTACCGTGCATAACGACACGCCCACGACGAGCAGTGTCCAACTGCCGTTTCGCGTTTTCGTGGCTGATGATCATACGATGCTGCGTAAGACGTTGATCAATTTCCTGTCGCAGCATGACGAGATCATCATCATCGGGGAAGCGGGCGACGGCGAAACAGCGTATCAGCAGGTGTTGGCGCTGCAACCGGACGTTTTGCTGCTTGACCTGAATATGCCGATCAAGGGCGGGTTAGATATTTTGCCCGACGTGCGTAAGCAAGCGCCGAAAGTCAAAGTCTTGATCCTCACGGGGCGCGATGAAGATTGGTACATCACACAGGCGCTGCGTTCCGGCGCACATGGCTACTTGCTCAAGTCATCCAGCGAAAATGACCTGTTGGATGGCATCCATAAGGTGATGCAGGGGACGCTGGTGTTAGGGCGCGGCGTGGCGGAAAAAGTTGTCACGGGGATGTTAGGGCAAAGCGAAGGCAGCAATCTCACGGATGAGGAGCGGCGTCTGCTGCTGCTGGTCGCGGGGGGTTACGACAATGAAGCGATTGCAGACCGTCTGCGCCTGACCATGCCCGACGTGATCGAAATGCTGGCGCGTGCCATCGACAAGATGAAAGCGAAAGATCGCCACGCGGCGGCGCTCAACGCCCTACGCATGGGCTATATTCTGCTCGATGAACTGCAAACCCTGTAACTCACCTTACGCAGGGTGTCCGTTTGACCCCCACCCCGCTCGCTGCGCTCGCCTCCCTCCCCCGAATTCAGGGGAGGGCGCAAACAGGAGTGTGCTTGCTCCCCTCCTCGAATTCGGGGAGGGGTCGGGGGTGGGGTCAGAAATAACGATCTGCGTAAGCTGAGGTAGAAAGTCAAAAGTGTTGAACGAGCGCCAGTGTACAGAGGGGCTAGGCTTGTCTCTACACAGAGCCACTAGACTCTCGCTTGCGTGGCGGGTAAGGGTTGCATTACAGCGATTTGGGATAATGGTTTTTAGCCAATGCCTAATCGCTTTACTTTTAACCTTTAACGTTCTACTTTTAACTCGTCTTTTAACTTTGAGTGTATAATTGAAGTGTTGTGCAAAAAATCACGGATGCGAGAGGTGGAGCGTGTCTGGCGGACTACATGGGCGGGTGCTGCTGCTCAACGGGAGAACATGGGAGCCGCTGTCTGTGATATCGATTCCGCGTGCGATTAATCTGCTGCTGGCAGAGAAAGCCGTTGTAATCGAGCAGACGGGCGAATTTTTGCGGTCGGTTGGGGATCGTTTCCCGATCCCTTCGGTCATTGCGCTGCGTGGGTACATCAATGTGCCGCGACGTAAAGCGCACTGGAGTCGGCGGGGGGTGTTGGTACGTGATAACTACACCTGCATTTATTGTCATGTTCAGCCGGGCGGGTACGTCAAGGGGAAAATGCTCACCAAGAGCGATTTCACCGTCGATCACATCATCCCCAAGTCACGGGCGGGCAAAGATGTGTGGACAAATACCGCATGTGCGTGCTATCACTGTAATCACCGCAAGGGTGATCGTTTGCCACACGAAGCCGGAATGAAACTGGCGTGGGAACCTAAAACCCCGCGTACCAGCTATCTCGTCATTGCCATTGGCAGCGGTCCCGAAGGGTGGAAACGCTATATCGAGTTCTAAACCTATAAAACCCCTTTAAGTAGGGACGCCCAACGGGGGCGTCCGCTGGACACGCCGTTGGGTGTCCCTACATGAAGCCCCTCACAACTTTTGCAGCCAATAGACGTAATATACATAGTTCTAACCTATCCAGATCACAGAGGGGGATTTTGATGCAGCAGGATATGGTTCAAGTACGTGACCTCGCCAAGTCGTTTAAGCGACAAAATGGCGAGGCTTTTTTTGCCGTCAAAGGCGTTTCATTCAACATTGGCAAGGGCGAAATATTTAGCCTGTTGGGACCGAACGGCGCGGGCAAGACGACTACGATCTCGATGATCAGTGGGCTGCTCACGCCCTCCAGAGGGGAAGCCACCATCGGCGGCAGTTCGATCATCACCCAACCCCTACAGGCGAAGAAGCTGCTCGGCGTTGTCCCGCAAGAGATCGCGCTCTATCTTTCCCTCAGCGCCCGTCAAAACCTCGAATTTTTTGGCAAGATGTATAGTTTGGGCGGCGCGGAACTTAAAAAGCGCGTTGACGAAGTGCTGGATTTGATCGACTTGACCGAACGCCAGCATGATAAGGTCGAAACATTTTCTGGCGGCATGAAACGCCGTGTGAATATCGGCGTGGGGCTGCTGCACCGCCCGCAGTTGATCTACATGGACGAGCCGACGGTGGGCATTGACCCGCAAAACCGCCGCCGCGTGTTAGATACTGTGCTGCGCTTGCGTCAGGAAATGGGCATGACCGTCCTCTACACGTCGCATCTCATGGAAGAAGTTCAGGAGATCAGTGACCGCGTGGCGATCATCGATCATGGGGAGATCATCGCGCTCGGCACGGTGAGCGAACTCATCCAGAAGATTGGCGAAGAAGACCGCTTGATCTTCAATGTGGGGATGCAAACTGTCCCCGATGCGCTGCTCAACAAAATAATCAGCGATACGACCGGCGTCAGCAAAGCGACCTTTGAGCGGCACGAGGCTACAGAAGGCACAGTCAGCGACTCACTTGAAATCGGTACGGGTCAAATCCTCGTCTACGCCAAGCGCGGACGTTCGGCGCTCCCGCACATCATCCAGATCACGAATGAAGCGGGAATCGACGTATATTCCGTACAGGTGCGCGAACCAGACCTCGAAGCGGTGTTCCTGTCGCTCACGGGTCGGGCGTTGAGAGACTAGCCACCATGACCAAAATTTTAACGATTGCGTGGAAAGAACTGTATACCACCTACACGGATCGCAGCCTCTTGCTGATCATGATCGTGACGCCGCTGGCATTGGCAACCATCATCGGGTCAGCCTTTAGCGGATTTTTTGGCAACGGCGGCGATCTACCGATACGCGATATTGATGTTGCCATCGTCAATCTCGATCAAGGCACAGAAACTCTCAATAACGGGGATGTGTTCGTTAGCGTGCTTGTGCCGCCTGCCGATGCGTCTCCCGAAACGCTGCTCGATAACCCGCTTTATGAACTCACCAATGCGGTTGAACTGAGCGACGCCGATGCAGCACGCGCCGCAGTCGATGAGGGGACGTACCCCGCCGCAATCATCATTCCGGCAGATTTCAGCGAGAAGGTCAGCTACGGGCAAAACGACCCGATCCAGCCCGTCGCCATTGAGGTCTACGCCAGCAGCGCATCGCCCGTCTCGGCAAGCGTGATTCGCACGCTGGCAGAAAGCATCGCCAACCAGATAGCGACAGGCAACGTCACCGTACAGGCGACGATAGACGCGATGATCGCCCGCGCTCAAACCGATCCCGCTTTCGGGTTACGCTTCTTGAGCGCATCCAACAATGACGCCTTTAATCCAGACTTCACCCCTGCGTTTGACCCTGCCAACAACCCGCTCACCATTGAACAGCAAACCGTGACAGGCGAGTCCGCGATAACGTTTAACCCGCTGGTGGTGTTCGGTTCAGCGCAAGCGGTCTTTTTCATGATGTTTACTGCGCTCGGTGGCGCGAATAGTCTGCTGGAAGAACGGCGCGATGGCACGTTCCAGCGCCAGATCGTGACGCCGACGCCGCGTATCGTGCTGCTGTTGGGCAAATTCTTAGGCGTGTTCCTCAACTGTGTGATACAGGTCGCGTTCCTGTGCCTTGCCCTGACAGTGGTTGGCAGTTTGTTGGAAGGGCGCATTAACTTCATTTGGGGCAATAACCTGTTCTTGGTGGCGCTCGTGGTGATCACGGTGGCGCTGGCGTCGTCGGGCATTGGCACAATCGTCGCCGCGCTGGTCAAGACGCCGGAGCAGGGCAACATCATCGGCGGCGTGATCTCGCTGGCGTTCGGCGTGTTAGGCGGCGCGTTCTTTTCGGTGGATGGTATTCCGGGTATCCGCGAATTCCGCGTGATCACGCCAAATTACTGGGGCGTAGATGCATTCACCAAACTGGCACAAGGTGATCAAAATATCGGCTTGAATTTGCTGGTGATGGTGGGGATCGGCGTGGTCTTTTTCGCGCTTGGCGTCATCATTTTCAATCGCCGTCTGAACGTGTGAGGGTAAAAACATGACTAAAACGTTACAAATCGCCCTGAACGATCTACGGCTCATCTTCAAAGACCCTAGCATTTGGCTGAATCTCGTCTTGATCCCGATTGCGTTGTCTTATGTGGTCGGGCTGGCGTCCGGTTCGCTCAATTCCGGCGCACCTTCGACTCCTACCGTCTTGATCGACGTGATCGACGGGGACAACAGCGCCTTATCCGCCGCATTTTTAACCGACGTGCGAGACGCTTACCCCGGCTTTGTACTTTGTCCGCTAGACCAGACTGACGCCGATGTGTGCGCTTTCGGGGATGAAGCATTTACCCCCCAACTCGCGCAAACCCGCCTTGAAGATAAAATCGCGCTGGCGATGATCGAAATTCCGGCGGGCTTCGAGAGCCAGATCAACGCGGGCGAAAATGTCAGCCTGATCTATCGCTCGAATGAGACAGCCGCCGCGCCGGGTTACATTTTGCAAGCTGTACAATCGGTTACGCAGAGGTTAGGCGGGGCGCTGACAGCGGCGCGAGTCGGCACAGACGTTGCCTCCACGTTTGATCCGGTGGCGTTTGGCGATCCCGATCAGCAAGCGGCGTTCGGCGCGGACGTGCGCGAACGGGCAGCCGAAATATGGGCAGCCAACCCGATCAGCGTGGATTATGTTGTGTCGCGTACCGTCGAAGAAAGCCAACCGTCCTCCACACAGGCGGGCTTTGGACAGTCGATTCCGGGCATGGCGTCGATGTACGTCATGTTCGCCATTTTCCCCGCCGTCGCTGGTTTCATTTTGGAGCGCAAGCAGTGGACGCTCCAGCGGTTGGTCACGATGCCTCTCAGCCGCGCTCAAATTCTCGGCGGCAAGCTGATAGCGCGGTTCGTCGTCGGCATGATTCAATATACGGTGGTATTCGCGTTCGGCTTGTTGTTAGGCGTTCGCTACGGCAATGATGTGCTGGCGCTCGTGCTGTTGATGCTCAGTTTTGTGCTGTGCATCACCGCGCTAACGCTGGCGATCACGACGCTGCTTAAGAACGCGGCACAAGCCAACGGCATTACGCTGTTCCTCTCGCTGACGCTTGCGCCATTGGGCGGGGCATGGTGGGCATTGGAGATCGTGCCGTCGTGGATGCGTACCATCGGTCACGTTTCACCCGTCGCATGGGTGATGGATGGCTACCGTTCGCTCCTGTTCTACGGCGGCAGCTTGTCAACGGTGATGCCGTCTATCCTTGTGCTGCTGGCAATGACGGCAGTATTCTTCGCCTTCGGGGTTGCCCGCTTCAAGTTCGATTAGAGAGTTTACTGTGAACTGTGAACTCACCTTACGCAGGGTATCAGATTGACCCCCACCCCGCTCGCTGCGCTCGCCTCCCTCCCCCGAATTCAGGGGAGGGCGCAAACAGGAGTCTGTTTTCTCCCCTCCTCGAATTCGGGGAGGGGTCGGGGGTGGGGTCAGAAATAGCGATCTGCGTAAGGTAAACTATGTACGCTAAAATTCTCAAATGGGCGATTCGTCTAGCGTTCTGGCTCATCATGATCGCCTTGATCATGACTTTTATCCGCGATTCGACTTTGCCGCTCGGTGATCAATGGACGGCGATTGGTGTGATCGCACGTAACCACCAATTCGATTACATCGGGTGGGAAGTGAACGCGCTGGCAGTCAAAACGGGCGAGTCGATCTACGGGGTTGCGCCCTACATGAGCGAACCCGCGCAAGCGGATTTTGTACGTGCTTACATGCGCGATCTGCAAACAGCACAGCAGCTAGAAGGCGAAGTCAGCGCCATTTATGCTGATCCCAATGTGAGCGACCCTGAAAGCGCCAGCGTTGATCAGCGGGCGCGGCGCGACGCCTTACGTGCCGACCTCGACTCGCGTCAGCCGTTAGCCGAGTCGATCCTCGAAAGACAGGTCACGAGGGTGCTGCGTGATCTCGGTTTTGCCGTCGCTGGTGTGATCGTGCCGCCCGTCTCGATGCATTTTACCCGCGTGCCGAATTTGCTGGTGGTCTCCCCGCGTGATCAAATTCGCTTTGACGTATCGATCAACCTTGATCCCATGCCCGTTGACGAGATCGCAGCGCTTGAGGATCAAATTGATACCGATCAGGATGTTTCCTCGCTCATCGTGCCGCTTGGCGGAATCGCGCTCTACCCCGCCATGATCCTTGAGACCACTTCAATCCCGTTCGCGCTGGAAACTTTCGCGCATGAATGGCTGCATCATTACCTGTATGCTTTCCCGTTAGGCTACAACTACGATTTCGCGGGCGAAGCACGGATCATTAACGAGTCAACCGCGCAGCAGTTCGGTGTCGAAGTGGGGCGGCTTGTGCTAGAACGTTACTATGCTGATCTTGTACCAGAAACCCCGACCCCTCCCCGAAT
>JBBQRJ010000215.1:0-7859 GCA_038214955.1 Aggregatilineales bacterium
GTGCTGGCAATACAGGGTGTTCTTCAGGTATTCACCTCCACTTCTCGCTAACTACTTGGTCAGGAAGTTTTAGTTATTACGATCCGTTTAATCCCAACCGTTGGATGGATCTAAATTCAGATGGGCAACCTGATATGCCATTTGAAACACCTGGCGTACCAACTATCCTTCAGCCTCAGAATGGAAGCGTTGTCACAACGGTTCCGTTTAATGTCGTTATTCAACCGGGTTTCATGAATAGCACAGGAATAGCCGATTGGCATATCCAAGTAGATAATAACAGCAATTTTTCAAGCCCCGAATTTGACAATAGTGGTGGTTGGTCACGTAATACAACGACCACAGTTTCTGTTCCAAGTGATGGAAGTTACTGTGTCAGAGCGCGGCAGGGCGATACAATATCACGTGCGAGTGGCTGGTCAACGATAGCTTGTTTTACAGTTGCACGAGGCGCAGATATTGCTCTTACACAGTCTGATTCACCTGATCCTGTGAATCGGGGCAGCAATGTCACTTATACCCTGACTGTTACAAATCCAACGGGTAGTCAGAATGCTAGTAATGTCAGCTTGACAGATACGCTCCCTAATGGGGTAGCGTTTGTATCAGCAAACTCGTCACAAGGGACTTGTAATGCACCCTCGAATGGAGCGTTTAGCTGTAGCTTAGGCACAATCAGTAGTGGGACAAATGCAACGGTTAGCCTCGTCGTTGGCACAAATACTAATACTCCAACTACTATCACGAATACAGCCTCGGTCACTTCGACGACGACTGATCCAAACTCGAACAACAATACCAATATTGCACAATCGACTACCGTGCAAACAATCGCTGACCTAGGTGTAAGTGTAAGCGGAATAAATCCGGTTAGTGCAGCACCAGGCGCAACTGTGCGCGTTACGCTGGGCTATAACAATGCTGGTTCATACGCAGCGCCCAGCACCGTGTTGAGCCTTACCCCCCCCACAAACGTGACGATTAGCAATTTCAGCTTGAACGGCAGCGCTATCACCTGCACGGGCAGTAGCCCTATCATCTGTTCATTGGGAACGGTGAACAACGGCGTTTCCGGTACGCTGGCATTTGACGCAGTTTTAAGTACAACGGCGCGCGGCAGTAAGCAAACTGTAGCGACTATCAGTGCATCAGGAGTTGTCGACTCAGTCAGCGGGAATAACAGTGCAACACACACCATCAACGTTACTGCAATTGCTGATCTCGCTATCACTTTAGCGGACTCGCCTGATCCTATGTTGGCTGGAACGTTGCTCAACCAGAGCGTTCTGGTTGTAAACAACAGCACCAATACAACAGCACTGAATGCCCAAATCAATCTCACTATGCCAACAAATGTCAGTGCAGGAACACTGCCGCCAGGATGCACGGTATCCGGGCAAGTCATCACCTGTAGCATCGCTTCGATTTTGCCAACAATGAGCCAGATGCTGACAGTTCCGCTCAATGTTGGTGGAACTGTGCGTGGAAGCATTTCATCCTCAGTCACGGTCATGGCGATGGAAACTGATCCGGTTAACGCAAACAACAGCGATACTGAATCGACCACTGTCAACGCGCAGACAAACTTAGTCGCGTCGATTGTCACAAATGCCGTGGGTGGTAGCATGACTGCGGGCGGAACGCTCAACATCACAGGGACGTTAACAAACGGAGGGGCAGCAACTGCGACCAACGCTCAAATTACGCTAACGATCCCTTCTGGAACGACATTTAACAATGCGTCAGGCTGCACACAATCCGGGAATACAGTAGCGTGTAGTGTCGGCAATATGAATTCGGGTGCATCGGTATCCCGAACGCTCACCGTCAATGTACCTAACGCGAGTACATTTGGTGCGATTGTGAATGTAACAAGTACCGAGATCGATCCAGTGCCAGCAAATAACAGTGCTGGAATAACGATTACTGCAATCACCCCCGTTGGCAATCCCCCGAACCAAGCGGAACTATTTTGGGGTGTGACTCATAGCCGTTCGCTTGATGGAAATACACAGCACCAGTGGTTGTATCAATTAAATGCTACATACCCTATCTACTGTGTGGATATTCAACGAACGTCAGGCAATCTGCGTTATCAAGTCGTTTTACGGCGCAGCAATGGGCAGGTGATCCAAACCTTCCGTTCATCGAACAATGGGCGGGCGATAATTGCAGTGGAAGGTTCAGCAGGACAAGAAGCGGGTGCTTATCATGTTGTCCTTGTAGGAGAAGCAGGAACAAGCGGGAACTACAATATTATCATCTATAACAATTGTATTCCCCGCCTGTACTTTGCATTTGGTCAACCATCGGCTTCAAACATCACCCATTGGCAATATTATCTGGACGCTGGCTATACCTACAGCATTCGACTGTTCCGCACAGAGGGCAATTTCGAATACAACTATCTGTTACGTGCTCGAGGTGGAGGCGATATCACCAGCGGCAGCAGCATAGACGGAAATATGTATATTTACACATCAAGCGGATCAGGCTGGTATGATTTGTACTTGACCTCACCTAATGGGGTTGGCAGCTATGAGGCGTACATGTCTCAGGGACGATTTGAGCCTATGGGAGCCACCGTCATCTCTCCGAGTGCCAATCAACAACTCACAATGCCATTTACCGTAAATGTGCGACCGGGTGCAGGAAATGGTTTGCCACAAGAATACGCAGTGCAGATCGATAATAATTCCGATTTTAGCAGCCCAGACTACGACTCAGGCTACTCTAGCGCAACTTCAAAAGGATCGATCAATGTGCCGCCCGGTAACTACTATGCACGGACGCGGCAGCGCGATAGCGAAGGACGTTATTCTGGTTGGTCTTATGGTGTGCCATTTAGAGTTGCTGGCGCTGACCTCAGTGTAACAATTGCTGATACTGTTGACCCCGTTGCGGCGGGTGGCTTCTCTGACTACCTGATCACTGTTGCAAATAGTGGGCTGTCGAATGCAACAGGGGTTACTGCAACACTGACGGTTTCAAATGGACTGACTGTAGTGCAAGCGATGCCGTCACAGGGGACATGTGCTGCGCCTGTTGGCAATTCCCTCACCTGTACCCTCGGCGCTCTAAACGCGGGCAATAGTGTATCCATGTTTATACGGACACAAGTCGGACAAGGAGTATCAGGTCAGCAAACTGTGTCCGTGTCGGTAAGTGGTACCCCCGCCGATGATAATTCGGGGAATAACACCGCCTTACAGACAACTGAAATCTTGGTGGCTGCGACTTCCACACCCACGCCCACCCCAACATTTACGGCGACTAACACATCAACGTTTACGCCAACGTTTACGCCAACGTTTACGAACACTGCATCTAGCACTCCAACCAGTACGCCAACATTTACCAATACTGCATCCAGCACATCAACCAGTACACCAACGTTTACGAACACTGCAACTGGTACTCGAACCAATACACCAACCAGTACATCAACAGGAACTTCAAGTAACACGCCAACGCGCACATTTACACCAACCAGTACGCCTAGCCCAACGTATACAGCATCCAGCACGCGGACTCAATCGCCTACCTTTACGCCACCGCCTACGCTTTTGCCAGCGAGCGATACGTTAGCTCTGTACAACCCCTCTTTTGGCTATATAAGTTTGCTTAACACGCTGCAAACCAATCCGCCAGCAGGTGCATACAATATGTATGTATCGAATGCTCCAGTGTTGGGTACGGGTTGGGTCATGGGCGACTGGAATGGTGATGGGCAGAAAACACCGGGCTTATACAAGAACGGCGCGTTCTTTTTCACCAACGGCATCGGCGGCGCTGTGAGCTGGTCAAGTATCTGGTTAGGCGATTTCTCCGGCGCTTATGCGGTTGCTGGACGCTTCCAAACGGGGCTAGCCAACGATTGTTTCGGCGTTGTGCAGACCAACTATTCACCGCCCAACGTGGGTTTCCCGATGCACTATCGCTGTGACTTTTCCACTACTGTGGGGACATTATATGGACAGTGGTTAGGCATTGTGCTGACCGGCACTGATCCGTATCAATTTACAGCAGGGGACTGGAATAATGATGGTTATGACTCCATCGCTGCACGACGTGGTAACTTAATTACATGGGGCAATGTCACGCCTTCGTCAGGGGTAGGTAGTTTCCCCTTGGCGCAGCACATCGGCGCACCGGCTGGAGGTTCAAGTCTCATTGTCAGCGGCGATTGGAATATTGATGGAATTGACAGTTTCGGGCTGTACTATCCGGTTACTGGCAGTTTCTATCGCCGCAATGACCTCGACTGGAATAGCGGCATCTATCTGTTACAACAGGTTGAACCTATTGGCAATACGCTTGTTTCATCATGGCGTGCCAATAACGGTTCTACTTTCGACATCCCTTTCGCAATCCAGCCAGAACTGCCTGTTGATGGAATCGATGTAGTCGCTACAGACAGTATAGACCCGACGTTTACAGGAACGCCCAGTGAAACGCCGAGTGCGGCGCCAACGTTCACTGAAACACCTAGTGAAACCCCGACACAACCTATTCCAGAGGGGACACCTACGCCGTTCCCAACGCTGCCTGTTGATGAACCCAGTACCCCCACAACAACGCCGTTCCCGACGCTGCCGCCGTTTGAGCCGCCAGTTGCTCCTACGCTCGAACCGACACCAGCTCTGATCCCTGTTGAGCCGCCTGTTTCCGCAACGTTCGATGATGGCGCGATCAATTGGGAAGGACTGAACGGCTGGAGGCTGAGTGCAGACGCTGCAATAAATGGACTGGGTTGGGAGGTTGATGCAAATACACCGAACGCAACCCTGTTGTGGCGGCAGCCGCTCGACCTCAGTTTGACCGAGCTTCCACGGGTCGCTTTCTACTCCCTTGGAATGATGGATGGGGCATCAGGAATGGTTCAAATCCTTGGGAGCAGTGGACTCTGGGAAACGGTTGCTGTCGTGATCACCAGCAGCGAGTGGCAGGTCGTCGACATCGATTTGAGCGCCTATCTTGGAAGTGTGATCCAAATTCGCTTCGTGTGGGACGCAACCACCATCGATCCTACCCTCGGTGCTTCGACCTTCTGGCATATTGACGAGGTGATCGTCTATGAAGCATTACCCAGCGTCGATATCGAATAGGACCTAGACGCAACTATTCTATCCAGAAAACGCTCAAACAAGTTGTTTGGGCGTTTTCATTCGTTTTAACCTCATCCCTATATCTGTAAAAACTCCTGCTTGAGTGTCAACTTTTTTGCGGAATATGCGATCTCTTCAGAAAACGGTTTTCAATTTTTCGCAGCATTATTGAACGCTCAATATGCCCTCAAATTAGGTATGAAGATGTATCTTTTCGTGTTCATTTCGCGCTAAAATAGATACTGATTATTAATACAAATCAGTACCTATAGACGAAAAAGGGAACACCCCCATGACCCACGCGATCACCCCTTCACAAGCTGCCCAACTTGCAGAAGCCGACGCCGCCCGCCAAACCGTGATCGGTTCGCTGGCGAATGAAGCCGCCAACGCATCGGCATTCAGCGATTATCAGCAGGATAAGCCTGCCAACACCCTACGGCGACAAGCGGGTGATCTGGCAGTCTTTGCCCGTTACCTGAGTGTCCTACACTTCTACACGCTTGACGCTGATAAAGACGCCGACGCGCAGCACAAAGCGAATGCCGCCCGGTTGATGTCCGATCCGGCGGCATGGGCAAACATCACCTATGGGTTGATCAATGGGTTTGTGAAGTGGCAGCTTCAGCAGGGCTACGCGGTGGGTTCGATCAACGTGCGCCTCTCAACCGTCAAACGCTATGTGAAGTTGGCATTTCAAGCCGGATCGCTCGATACCGAACAGAACGCCAAAATTGGGACTGTGAAGGGCTTCGCCTACGGCAACCGCGTTGATATTGATGATCGCCGGACAGAGGGCGGTTACGAGACACGCAAAGGGGATAAAAAAGCCGCTGCTGTCGCGCTCAATAAAGCGCAGCGTGCCGATCTCATGACCCAACCGGATACGCCGCAAGGACGCCGTGACACGCTGCTGATGTGCCTGCTGTTGGAGCATGGGTTACGATGTGGTGAGATTGCGGCGCTCGATGTGACCGCGTTCGCCTTCGAACGCAATTATCAATCCGGCACATTCACGTTTTACCGCAAGAAGGTTCGCAAATGGCAAACGCACAAATTGACCCGTCGATCCCTTCAAGCTGCCCGTGCCTATTTCGAGAATGACGCGCCGGTGATGGGTAAACTGCTGCGCGGTTCGCTCAAGAATAGCGAATTGAGCAACGATGGCATGTCGGAACGGGCGATCACCAAGCGCGTGAACGTGCTAGGTGAGAAGATCGGAATCGTGAGCTTATCCGCGCATGACGGGCGGCATAGTGCAGCGACAGAAGTCGCACGGCAAAAGGACATCACCCTAAACCGCATGGTTGAGATGTTCGGTTGGAACAGCCCGGCGATGGCGCTTTTTTACATTGAAGCCGCTGCGATTGCGAATGAGGGAGTCGATTTTGAGGACTAAATGTGGCGTTGAATCTTTAATTCACCCCACCACTCAGGGGGTTGGAGTTTCATCAATTCCACTTGTCTACCGACAAATCCGAAGGGCTTGCCTTCGATGACACTGCGAAGACGTGTTTTTAATTCTTCGAGTAGTTGGAATGAATTTGAAGCAATGCTTTGGGGAAAATGAAACTCGAACGCCCAAGGATCGCCCGGCTGGGTTTTGTAGGCGATATTCCTTCAATATACCGACTAATGGAGTGATGATCCGATTGAACTCCCAAATACTGACAAGCTATGGCGACAACCTAGTTTTGCCGAATAAAGGGAAGATCGGCGGTATACTCTGATCAAGTTTGAATTTAGGAGGGTGTATGGTCGCCATTCGCTTGAAAGGCACATTGACGGCTGATCGTCAATTGGTTGTCAAAATCCCTGACGAAATACCCGCTGGTGAGGTTGACCTTATCATTGAAGCGTCACCGATCTCCGACGAATCGACTGATGCAAGGTCGATAGTACGGGCAAAACTGGCGGCTGCTGGAGCGCTCAGTACCGCATGGAAAGTTTCGCCAGAGATGCCTATCGTAGATGATGATGAGATGTTCGAACTGTCACCCGGATCACCGACAATGCATGAACTGATTGATCAAGACAGAGGCGAACGTTGACAAACTTCTACGTCGATACGAGTGCGCTCACCAAACGCTACATCCCAGAAATTGGATCGGCGTGGGTTCGAAGTTGGACGAATCGCGCTGTTAGAAACGCGATCATCGTCTGCGATCTAACAGGTGTAGAGGTATTTGCCGCTTGCGCTCGACAACACCGTGAAGGGCGTCTTACTTCCGTTCGACGGGATCGTCTACAGGCTCTATTTATCAGACATATGGAGCTTCAATATTTCGTGATTCCTGTGGATGTGTCGGTTTTTACCCAAGCACGTTCACTGGTCAACGCCTACCCTTTACGATCACTTGACGCGATTCAATTGGCAAGCGCACTACACGCTAGGCGCATTGTGGAGCAATCAATCACTTTTGTGACAGCAGATAAGCAGCTTCGTACCGCCGCAAGCAATGAAGGCTTTACCGTCGAAGACCCCAACACACATCCCTAACCTATTGCACTGCACACCCCCGCTCGACCTGCATTGCACTGGCGATCTGCCCTGCCCTGCTCACTGTTTTAGCGTGTCAAAATCTCTGCGCGGGGTTGTCGCCAGCTAAAAGCGGTCCACCTCACGCGCCGGTGGTGGCTATCTGTGCGCCCCACGTGGCGCACCCCGCGCTGCTGCGCGGGTGTTACCTGCCCTGTGAGTGCTATGTGTCGCGCTCACGCGGCGCACCCCGCCTAAATAACCCGTCATTT
>JBBQRJ010000216.1:0-7836 GCA_038214955.1 Aggregatilineales bacterium
TTACGCAGATCGTTATTTCTTACCCCACCCCCGACCCCTCCCCGAATTCGAGGAGGGGAGCAAGCAGACTCCTGTTGGCGCCCTCCCCTGAATTCGGGGGAGGGAGGCGAGCGCAGCGAGCGGGGTGGGGGTCAAACTGACATCCTGCGTAAGGTGAGTTAAAAGTAAAATCGTCTTTCGCTTTCAACTTTTAACTGGCATTTGAAGAAAAGGTATCTTAAGAGGTCTTGCATGATTTACAAACCCTATGACCACACGCGCTGGCAGCACTTTCGCGCACAGATCACCCCGCTTGCAAAAGATTGGGTCAAAAGCCTGCTGTTTATTGCGCTGTTTGCGCTGTTCATGAACCTGTTCTTTCCCCGTTATGCGGTCACGGGCGCGAGTATGGAGCCGACTTTGCACGAGATGGAACGCCTTTTCGTCAGCAACGTAGACATTATGACGCGCCCACCGGAACGCGGCGAAGTGGTGATCCTCACTTCCCCCTATGACGGCGTAATGATCGTCAAGCGCGTGATCGGCTTGCCGGGTGAAACGGTCACGGTGCGCGGCGGCGTGGTGTACATCAACGGGGTGGCGCTGCAAGAAGATTACATCAATGAAGCCCCAACGTATACGGGAACATGGGAAGTGGGCGAACATCAGTATTTCGTGATGGGTGATAACCGCAATCGCAGCCTCGACTCGGCAGATTATGGCGCAGTGGACGCGGGGATCATTCACGGCGTGGTCAAGTTCCGCTGGTACCCGCTCAACGCCTTGCGCGGATTTGGCTTACCGGACTACGGCGAACTGAATCCAACGCGCACGCCGTAACCTAAAAGAACGTGTGTGAGGACGCGATAAATCGCGTCCCATGTGCAGCAAGTTAAGCCGATTTGCCGCACGCTAAAGCATCCGGCAAGGGTAAAAAGTCCCCTGAAGGGGACTCACAGCGTGTTTGGAGCAGGAATTGGAGCCCCGTTTACGGGGCTTTTTAGAATTAGCCGGAGGCTTTGAGCCTCTGGCGACTCCCCTTTTTCTGAGGCAGAAACCCCTTAACTTGGTACTTATGGGACGCAATTTATCGCGTCCCTATGCTCTTGCTTACCTATCCTTGCGTATCCTCTACCGCCATGCGATAGAGCGCCTCGATTTCGTCCGGTTTGGTGATCGTGACGTGTAAATCTTTCATCAAACCGTCGCCTACGCCATAAATCCACCCGTGAACGTGGACTTCTTGCCCACGCCGCCAAGCGCCCTGCACAATCGTCGTGTGGCACACGTGATTCACCTGTTCGATCACGTTCAATTCGCAAAAGCGGTCAAAACAGCACGATTCGTCCTCAATGAGACTCAAGGTTGCGACGTGGCGTTGATACACATCTTTCAGGTGACGCAGCCAATTATCGATCAAACCAAATTCGCGGTTTTGCATTGCGGCACGCACGCCGCCGCAGCCATAATGCCCGCACACGATGATATGTTTGACCTGTAACACCTCAACGGCATACTGAATCACCGACAGGCAGTTTAAATCCGTGTGGATGACGACATTAGCGATGTTGCGATGTACGAACACCTCACCGGGCATCAAATCAATGATCTGATTGGCGGAAACGCGGCTGTCCGCACAGCCAATCCATAGGTATTCGGGCGATTGCTGTGCCGCAAGTCGGCTAAAGAAGCTCGGATCATGCTCCGTCATTCTCTTGACCCACGCCCGATTATTGTCAAATAGGTGTTTCAGTGTCCGCATTCCGTACCTCATCAAATTTTGCTGTAGGGATTTTATCGTTTTCACGCACATTCGCATTATTTTCTTATATGATGAAGACCACTTCGAGTCAGAAGGAGCGATAAACCATGCCTTTGAGCGCCGATGAACAAGAACGCCAGCGAGCCTCACGCCTCCTCAAGAAGCAAATCAATTCGCGTGATCCGGGTCCCAGCAAAATTCGCGGGTACGATTGGGGCAAAGCCGCAGAACGCGGCAAGGTGATCAAGAAAAAGAACCAGAAGTCGCTGCTCGTGGAACTGTTTGATGTGTTCCCCGCTCGTTGGAAAGGCGTCATGATCGGGCTGCTGCTGGCGATTATCCCCACCGTCGTGATCACGATGATGACACAGGATATATGGCGGGTGATGGCTCTCCTGCCTCCGCTGGTGTTCGGAATCGGCGGGTTTGTGGTGGGCAGCATGATGCGGGAAAAGATGGATTAGAATAACCTCAGTTTCGGATAGACTCCACCCCGAATTCAGGGAGGAGAGAAAAAGCTATCCAAAAGTCAGTTAACTAAATTATCAACGACTGGATGAATTTGTGGAAACCAATATGCGTTATGGTCAGGTTACAGGGGTCGATAAACCCGTCTCCGTTCTCGTGCAAGGCACGGTCTATTTTAACGAACCGAACGCCGACGACGCCTTCACCCTGTATGACGCCGCGTTCGCGCAGGGCTGCAACACCTTTGATACCGCGCATGGCTATGGCGCGGGGGCGTCTGAACGGGTGTTAGGGCGCTGGATCGCCAGCCGGGGTATCCGCGATCAGGTGGTGATTCTGGACAAGGGCGCACATCCCTACGACGGCAGAAATCGGGTCACTCCGGCGGATATCACGGCGGATATCACCGACTCGCTTGACCGTTTGGGCGTCGATTTCATCGACCTGTACCTACTCCACCGCGACGATGAAACGCAGCCCGTCGAGCCGATTGTCGATGTCCTCAACCAGCATCATCGTGAGGGGCATATCGGCGCGTTTGGCGGATCAAACTGGTCGTATGAACGTGTGCAAGGGGCGAACCGCTACGCCGAGGCGCACGGGTTGACGCCGTTCGCGGCAAGCAGCCCCCAGTTCAGCCTGCCCGAAATGGTCAAACCCGCGTGGGACGGCTGTATCAGCTTGGGTGGTGAGCGCAATCAGGCAGCGCGGGCGTGGTATGCCTCTGAGGGGATCGCGTTATTCACATGGTCAAGCCTCGCCGGGGGATTCATGACCGGCAAGTACCGCCGTGATAACCTGAACGATCCGGGTGATTATTTTGACGCTGTGACGCTACAGGCTTACGCTTACGAGGATAATTTTCGCCGTCTAGAACGGGCGCAGATGATGGCGGCGGACAAGGGGATCAGCCTGCCGCAGCTTGGGCTTGCCTATGTGTTGAGCCAACCGCTGCACATCTTCGCGCTGGTGGGGGCGCGTCAGCCCGCCGAATTCATGGAGAACCTGCCCGCGCTCAATATCCATCTGACGGCGGCAGAAATGGCGTGGCTGAATCTGGAGACCGATACTCTTTACGCTTAACTTTTGACTTTAGTGCATTTGAAGGTTGTTACAATTTGGCGTACAATCTGCGCCGTGACCGGCTCACCACCAGAATGGTTAGCGTATGCAATTTGATTCCATCGAACATCCTCACCGGCGCTTGAATCCGCTGACGGGTGAGTGGGTACTCGTTTCGCCTCACCGCACAAAACGCCCGTGGCAGGGGCAAATGGAACGTCTGCCTGACGACAATCGCCCCACGTATGATCCCAAATGTTATTTGTGTCCCGGCAACGAACGTGCCAACGGGGAGCATAACCCCCCGTATGACAGCACCTATGTGTTTACCAACGATTTTGCCGCGCTTCTGGTCGATTCGCCGGACGCCGAGTCGGAACACCCGCTGCTGAAAGCGGGCAGCGCACAGGGGACGAGCCGTGTGATCTGCTTTTCGCCGCAGCACAATTTGACGCTCCCGCAAATGGAGATTCCCGCTATTCGCCGCGTGGTCGATGTCTGGGCAGAGCAAATTAGCGAACTGGGGCAAACTTATCCCTGGGTGCAGGTGTTTGAAAACAAAGGTCAGGCGATGGGCGCATCCAACCCACACCCGCACGGTCAAGTGTGGGCGTGCAGTTTCATCCCCAACGAACCCGCCGCAGAAGATAGTCACCAGCAAGCCTACTTCGAGCAAATCGGATCGCCGCTGCTGGTTGATTATGCCCGTTTGGAAGCTGAACGCGGCGCACGGATTGTCGTAGAAAATGAGGATTGGCTGGCGGTTGTACCCTATTGGGCGATCTGGCCTTTCGAGATTTTGCTACTGCCCCGCGCTCATGTTTTGCGCTTGCCCGATTTGACGGACGGTCAGCGGGACGCGCTGGCAGACATCTTGAAGCGACTGCTCACGCGCTACGATAACCTGTTTGAAACATCATTCCCGTACTCGATGGGGTGGCATGGTGCGCCTACAACGACAGGCAATTTCGATCACTGGCAGTTACACGCGCATTTCTACCCGCCGCTGCTGCGATCTGCGACGGTGCGTAAATTTATGGTGGGTTTTGAGTTATTGGCAGAATCTCAGCGTGACTTGACCCCCGAACAAGCAGCGGATCGTCTGCGCGGTTTATCGGACAAACACTACAAAGAAACGAGTTAAAAGCTCACCTTACGCAGTTTGCCCTCATCCTAAATCCTTCTCCCTCAGGGGGAAGGACTTTCCAACACACGAACGCTTTTTCACCCCTCGCCCTGAGGGAGAGGGGCAGGGGGTGAGGGCTGAAAACGACACTCGTGCGTAAGGTGAGTTAAAAGTTGAAAGTAAACACGCTGCTTTCACTTTTAACTATCTCCTTTTGACTTTTAACTATCGGAGAGTTTTAGATGTCTTTACGTGAACGTGTTATCGAAGAATTTCAGCGCCGCTATGGGGAAGCGCCAGCGGCGGTGGTACGTGCGCCGGGTCGCGTCAACATGATCGGTGAGCATACCGATTATAACGATGGCTATGTCATGCCAATGGCGATCAATCGCGCTGTGTGGATTGCGATGCGCCCGCGCCCTGATAGCTATGTGGTCGCCTACTCGGTTGACTTTGACGAGGTGGCAGAGTTTTCAGTCCTCGAAATGGTACACCGCCATAATTCATGGGCGGAATATATCAAGGGCGTGGCGTGGTCGCTGCAAGAGAACGGTTTTCAACTCAAAGGGTGGGACGGCGTGATCGCCGGAGATGTTCCCATCGGCGCGGGGCTGTCGTCTTCGGCGGCGATTGAGATGGCGTCTGCCTGTGCTTTTAGCAGTTCGTCTGATATTGCGTGGAATGCTGTCGAAATGGCACAAGTGGGACAGAAAACCGAGAATGAATGGGTTGGCGTCAATTCGGGCATCATGGATCAAATGATTTCGGCGGGCGGCGTGATCGATCACGCGCTGCTGATTGACTGCCGCTGGCTGACGCTCACGCCCGTACCGTTTCCACCGGATACCGCCGTTGTGATCCTCGATACAATGACCCGCCGTGAATTGGTGGGGTCGGCTTACAACGAGCGGCGCGAACAATGCGAAACTGCCGCAAAATTCTTCAACGTCCCTGCTTTGCGAGATGTGACACCCGCTCAACTGGAAGTGGTCAAAGACCTGCTAGATGATGTGGTCTACCGTCGGGCAAAGCATGTCGTCACCGAGAACGCCCGCACGCTTGAAGCCGCCGACGCCATGCGCGAAGGGGACGCGGTCACGCTGGGGCAGTTAATGAACGCGAGTCACACCAGTCTACGCGATGATTTTGAAGTCTCAGCCGAGAGCCTAAACACGATTGTCGAAATCGCACAGGGGCAAGACTCATGCTATGGCGCACGTATGACCGGCGGCGGGTTCGGGGGCTGTGCGGTTGCGCTGGTCAAATTAGGGGATGCCGAACGCTTTGCCCACGCAGTCGCGGCGGCATACGAACAGAAAACATCGCTCAAACCCGCCGTGTACGTCTCAACGGCGACGGATGGCGCGGCGATTAGTTACCCTGATCAACAATCGACATGACCGACTATAAAATCATTCAAGCCAATTGCACGGAATATCTAGCAGCACAACCCGACTTGAAGGCGGACCTAACTTTTCTTGATCCACCTTTCAATCAGGGGAAAGACTACGCGCTGCACAACGATGCTTTGGAAGATTCTGCCTATTGGGAATGGATGGAAACAGCCTGCAAACAGCTATTTCATATCACAAATCCCGGTGGCGCGATCTATTTTATGCAGCGCGAGAAAAATACAGAGTTTGTCTTACGCTGTCTACGTGAAAGCGGTTGGACATTCCAAAACCTGATCATCTGGAAAAAGCTGACCTCAGCCGTGCCATCGCCTCGTAAATACGGCAAGCATTATCAAATCATCGCGTTTGCTACCAAAGGGAGTAAGCCACGCCTGTTTCACAAACTACGTATCACGCCGCCTCTGCCCGCAAACTACAAATATGAGCGTGAAAATGGCATGTTCGTCACCGATGTTTGGGACGACATCCGCGAACTCACATCAGGTTATTTTGCGGGCGATGAAGCGATACGTCGCCCCGACGGTGAACGCTTTCATAAGCAGCAAGCCCCACTCGCTTTGCTGTTGCGAATCATTCTCACATCGACTCAAATTGGTGATACTGTACTTGACCCCTTCGCTGGAACAGGGACAACGCTGGTCGCGGCACATCAGCTTGGGCGATCTTCGGTGGGCATCGAGCTTGATCCTTCAAATGTGGAGTGCATCACGAACCGACTAATGACTATTCGAGATGCAGATCGCATTGAGGGTTTCAAGAAAGACTATCGCCACACGAAAGATTTAGACGCGATCTGGGGTGGTTTCACAGCAAGACAGAAAGAAGATGATGTACTCAATCTACCACTTTTTCGCACACCTTCTGAGAAATAAGCCTCAGTTGGTCGAGGTTGACAAATTAGATGAGTTTCGCTTTGATACTGAACTGTTGTCATGTCAAAATGACGGTATTTTCCCCGATCTAGCGATTCGAGTTAATACGAATAATCCTCAACTCACAGGTGGAGAACTCATTGAACTTAAGGATAGCAAAGGCTATTCGGTTTCATCGTTTAACTCCACCATACCCACTGGCGCAAAAGATATACGTGCTGTTATAGTCAGCGAAAACAGCAAAATTCGCCGCCAGATGGAAAGTCGAGGAGATGATATTTTATCGCTTCTGGAACGACAGGTTTTTTATCTAATTCGTGGGAAAAGCAAAGGGAATACAAAAATCTGTCTGGTTCATGGGAGTTTTTTTGAAACTGTCCGCGTCGAAGAACTGATTCAGACGGCATTTTCGCAAGCCCTTGAAGAGGGTATTCAAGGGACTAATTTGCAGGTCGAAGAAGCAGTAAAAGAAGTTTTGTTAAAAATCTTCTCGGAACAACAACGCTTTAGCAAAGTACGCGATGTTAAAAAGGCATCCGTTAAACTTCGGTTTCGCATTATGACTGAAGCAAAAGCCGAAGGTAATTTGCTGAACTCGAAGAAATATCCACTCATTCGAGACAATACGCTGAATTTTGTCGTGCCTCGTCATACAGAATTTATAGACATTCAGGAACGGGACAAATTACAATCGACGCTGAGTACATCAGAATTTGCAGAACTTCAGATACTCACAGTTAAACATTTGCTAAATGGTGATTTTCTCGTTTTTCAAGCCGACTTATGAGTTAAAGAGGGTTAGATTGGTTAATCATATCAGTTATCAGGCGGCACGGCGGCTGCGTCCCGAAGGCGCGTTTCATATGCCGCCCATCGCGCAGCCGCTCGGCGCAACGGTTGATCTTGTGCTGCAAGAGTCGGAATATCAGCCGGAAGTGTTTCTGACAGATACACGCCGCGATCTCTCGTGGCATGTGATGTTAGAGGCTGGCGAGACGCCGGGAACATGGCGGACGCAGGTCAAAATGCCGAGCGAACCGACGATTATCACGTATGTGTTTCAGTTCTACGCGCCGACACCCACGCCGCCCCTGCTGGAAATCCGACAGGTGGAAGGGCGCAACACTGCGATCTACGAGGAATGGACGCAAT
>JBBQRJ010000217.1:0-7835 GCA_038214955.1 Aggregatilineales bacterium
AGCGTGATCTACTGGAAGCGAACGGCTTTCTGCCCGACTGCTCTCCGTTTAGCGAACGCTGGATGAGCGAACTCGACAACACGCGCAGCAAAGCCGATCTCGGCATGACCTACACGCCCACCCGCGATTACCTCGAACAGATTATCCGCTGCTTTGAGGAGAATCCGCCCTCTGTGCCGCGCAGCTATTTGCGCCGCCGCAGCGAATTGCTTTTGCTCGAACACAGCAAACCGATGGCGTAGGGAAGTGATTAGCCGTTAGCGATTAGCGATTAGCAAAAAACGGGCGATCCCATGTGGGATCGCCCATTACCTAGTCGAGTCGATCATATTCTTCAGGTTCGACATGAGGGATTTTAGCGAGTACCGCTTCAAACTTCTCTCGACTGCCGCGTTTCGCCCGTTCTTCCAAATAATCCAACGTCTTGAGGGCAGAAATCTTCTCGGCAACAGCAAGCGTGATAAACATATTGATCGAAATATGATCCTGCTTGGCAAGTTCCCGCACCGCCTCGTGAAGGGAGTCGGGCAAACGTACATTAATTGCGCTCATAGCAAGTCTCCAGTACCGTCTCTTTGACTCCTTCGCTCGTCCGTTCCACCCGATAGCCTTTCGCGTTCGGGCGCGAACTGACCACGCGCACCAGTTCGCCATTGATGTAATGACCCGCCGCGTTATCGTCAAACGCGACACCCGTGACCATTTCGCCCGCCCCGATCAATGTTTGATACGAGGGACGCCGATTCACTTCCCCGTCGTAATGCGGCGAACACGCGCCTTTCAGGTAGCCCAAACACGGCAGCAGAGTCAGCTTGCCGGGAATTGAATCCGTGAGTCCCTGCTCAAACCAGCAAATCGCGCCCGCACTGACGCCCGCCAGCACTGTTCCCGCGTTCGCTGCCTGTCGCAAAATGCGATCTAGTCCCCATTCGCGCCACAGCGCCAGCATGGATTTTGTGTTGCCGCCACCCACGTAGATCACGTTTTGGCTCATCAAAAAACCTTCAACATCGGCGGTGTGCGGCTTAAACAGCGACAAATGCGAGGGGATGCAGTTCAGCGCCGTGAACATCTTATAAAAGTTGATCACGTAATCGGGCGATTCCCCGCTTGCTTGACCTAAAAAACACACCTTCGGACGCTCAACGTCCGTTTGCTGAATGAGGTAGCGATCTAGGGTGAGGTTGTCCGGCTCTGACATCCAATTCTCGCCGCCTATGGTGATAATCTGCTGCATAGCTACAGTCCCTAACGCAAAGGCAAATGTGTTACTTTGTTTTCCCACTCATCGGGATCGCTTGCGCCAGCGATCAAGACAATATTGTCAACTGCCTGACCGATAGATAAATAATCTGGAACACGAACTACGCCGGGCATCGGCAATCCGGTTGCAATGCGCTCATATGCAAATCCCACCATCGTTTCTGTGTCATGAGTAAGCAAAACACAATCATGTTCTGCTGCCCACTCCAACACAATAGGATCAGCAGCTTGATAAATTTCTGTATCCTGCACGCGGGTCACATCGAATTCTGGAAATTTGTGCCGGACACCCCGTAAAATTGTGTTGTCAAAATTTTCGTCGGCAAGGAAGCGTATCATTTTGATAGCTGCTTCTTTTCCTCAAGCCGTTTCATCAATTTCTCTCGAAGCCCATCTGTTGGATTACGCCGCTCATCTTCTTGACGCTGTTTTTCTGCCCGTTCTGCCCGTTCACGCAGATACTCATCCATTTCTGCCTGATGTTCCCAGTAATAGCCAATTGCAAAATACACATCGGCTAATTTCAGGGTCGGGAAGCCCTCAATGATTTGTTCGGGCGTGTACCCCTGACGATAGCGTGCAATCACTGTATCAATGGGGATGCGCGTATTCGCCATATAGATAATGTTGTTTTGTAACCCCAGTGGAATTGTTATAGTCTCAGCTAATGTCAACGCCATAACTCTCAACCTTTCATCACTCTGTCCTTATCATAGCATTTTTCTCTGTGAACTCTCTGTTCTCTGTGGTGAGGGTCTTTTCCGAATCAAAAGGCGATCTCGTATAAGATCGCCTTCTTATGATTTCTAATCATCGCTCGTTGATCGAACAGGTTCAATAGACATCAAATACACTTTGTATTCATCAAAGGAGTATAAAACCCAAAATGCAGGCGTGTCTCCAATTTCAGTAGTTGTATATACACGATAGTCAGGAAATTTATCGAGTGGCGTTCCACCACTTGGACGCCGCGCCAAATCCCATGTCAGCGCCTCATGAACCTCATCAATACGAGGATATTTCTCTCGAAAACGATCAACATCTTGTGTGAAACGTGGTTCTTCGACGACAGTTCTAAGGTAGCTCACCAGATTCGCGTAACTCCTCAAGGCGGTTGATTGCCCAAATCATCGCTTCGCGGCTGGCAGGTTCGTTTTTCATGACGAACACCGTGTTATAGGGGATTTCCTCGTAATCCGTTGCCGACAACCAAGGGCTGAGCGTATGTGTCCATGTGCTGAATTGTGTCGCGTTGAGCGGTTTCAATTCGTGAATCAGATCATCAACCAAAGCGCGTTCTTCGGCGCTAAACAGCGACATATCCGGCGCAGCAAGCGCGACAAGGCGTTTTTGCGGTTTCCCGATATACGAACCGGTTTGAACGGCAGCGCGTCCCTCACTTATAAGTTGATCTCGAACATCGTTTAACTCGCGTGGAGAGGGACTGTATTCCAAGCGAATATACGTTGCATTGGTGAGCGAATGCCCTAGGATACCGTAGGTAAAGAAATCAACGGTGAACAGGATTTTATTCAGCTTGGCAGTACCAAACGCCGGATCGTCCTGACTCTTGGAAGCGATATAGAGGATTAATTCCCCTAGTTTTGCTGTATCTATTTTTTGACTCTGCATACTCATTCCCACATCAACACAGCCTAGTTTCTAGTATAGCACTTTCTCCGCAGTCGATGGCAGAAATCAAAAAGGGCGATCCCGCATGGGATCGCCCTTCTGACTGCAAACCAAGTTTGGTTAGTACTCAGGCATCTGAGGAGGAGCGGCAGAGTTGCCCTTCTCCGGCACATCGGTGATCAAGACTTCTGTCGTCAGGATCATCGAGGCGATAGACGCCGCGTTTTCAACCGCACCACGGGTCACTTTTGCAGGGTCAGGAATGCCCGCCACAATCATGTCGCCATACAGGTTGGTCATGACGTTGTAGCCGATGTTCGGATTGTTCTGTTCCTTTTGCTGGCGGCGCACTTCTTGAAGGACCACCGCGCCGTCAATCCCGGCATTCGCAACAATCTTCTTCATAGGCACTTCCAACGCACGGCGAACAATCTGCACACCGGTGTTTTCGTCTTCGGTGTCAAAGCGCAAACCATCGAGCGCGGGGACCGCGTTCACGAGGGCAACACCGCCACCGGGGACGATACCTTCTTCAACAGCCGCACGGGTGGCGCTGAGAGCGTCTTCCACGCGATGTTTCTTTTCCTTGAGTTCGGTTTCGGTTGCTGCACCGACGCGGATCACCGCGACGCCGCCGGACAACTTCGCCAAACGTTCTTGCAGTTTTTCGCGGTCATAGTCGCTGGTGCTAAGTTCGATTTCCTTGCGGATTTCTTCGATGCGACCCTTGATCAACTTCTCGTCGCCAGCGCCGTCCACGATGACCGTGTCATCTTTGGTCGACTGAACCTTCGCTGCACGACCGAGGTCTTGCAGGGTGACGGTTTCCAGCTTGCGACCTGTTTCTTCGCTGATGACCGTGCCGCCTGTGAGGATGGCAATGTCACGCAGCATCGCCTTGCGGCGATCACCGAAGCCGGGGGCTTTGATGGCGAGGACGTTCAGCATACCGCGCAGCTTGTTCAGCACGAGCGTCGCCAGAGCTTCACCGTCAACGTCTTCCGAGATGATGACCACATCACGCTTGCCGATTTGAACCAACTTCTCGAGCAGAGGAACAATGTCCTGTGCTGCGCTGATCTTCTTCTCGTAGATGAGGATATACGGTTCTTCGATCACAGCTTCCATTGCGTCGGCGCTGGTGATGAAGTACGCGCTGATGTAGCCGCGATCAAACTGCATACCTTCAACGTATTCGGTTTCAAATTCTAGACCGCGTGATTCTTCAACAGTGACCACGCCGTCCTTACCGACTTTATCCATAACTTCTGCGATCAGGTTGCCGATTTCGAAATCTTGTGCCGAAACGCTGGCAACATTGGCGATTTCTTCTTTCGTGCTGATCTGGATAGCCTGGCTCTTGATGTTCGAGGCGATGCATTCCGCCGCTGCCATAATGCCACGCTTGAGAAGCATGGGGTTCGCACCCGCCGCTACGTTCTTCAGACCTTCATTGACAATCGCCTGAGCCAGAACAGTCGCCGTTGTGGTACCGTCGCCCGCGATGTCATTGGTCTTGGTCGCTGCTTCCTTCAGAAGTTGAGCGCCCATGTTTTCGTATGGGTCTTCCAGTTCAATTTCTTTGGCAACCGTCACACCATCATGCGTAACAGTCGGTGCGCCAAATTTCTTGTCTAGCGCAACGTTACGTCCCTTAGGACCCAGCGTCGTCGCTACGGCTTCCGCCAATTTATCAACACCACGTTGCAGACCACGACGAGCCTCGTCGCGGAACAATAATTGCTTTGCAGGCATAGGTTATCTCCCCTATTTCATTCTTTTATTCGTTTAACAGGTGGTCAAAAAAACGACATTGCTCCAGCACGCCGAAAATTATTCGACGATGCCGAGAATGTCGCCTTCCTTCATGATCAGCAGTTTCTTGCCGTCCAGCTTAATTTCGGTACCCGCATACTTAGCGAACAGCACGCGATCACCGACTTTGACATCCATGTCGATACGTTCACCATCTTCATCGCGCCGACCTGCGCCTGCCGCCAAAACCATGCCTTGCTGAGGTTTTTCCTTCGCAGTTTCAGGCAGAATGAGCATTCCGCCCGCGATGGTTTCCTCTTGTTCAACCGGTTCAACAATGATACGATCCGCCAACGGACGAATGTTGAGAGCCATAAATGGTATCTCCTTTTTCAAGACGCTTCTGAAAGGGGTTTTAGCACTCTAGTCTGTCGAGTGCTAAACCAATACCCAAAATATAGCAAAAAATGACCTTTTCGTCAAGATGCTCTAGCACATTTCTTATACGACTGCTAAACCGTCGTGGTTTCGGCGTTCATTTGAGTGTCGACAAATTGGCGTGCTTCATCGAGGGAATTAAAAGCGTGGGTAGTTCCGCGTTCCCCAAGCATCCCGATCATACGGATGGCTTGCAGCATATGGGGTTCGCTGGCAACGAACAATAAACTTTTGACTTCAGGTAAGCGCGTGGCATCGGCAAACTGCAATCGTGCCGTCGTTCCAATGAAACTCACATGGTAAAGATCAACGATGGCGTAAATAGGTTGTTCGTTTTCCCGTATGTGCCGTCGTAATGAATTGAACCAGCGCCGCGCCTCGTTCTTGTGAATTTCGCCGTACAGCCCTGCAAAAAACGTCATGTTGCTCTACTTGCTCATCTAATTGATTTCCTAACATATCTTTACAATACCTCAACATTTATAAAGATTGTGTTAAGGTGACACAATCTCTTTATTCTTCGTCAATCCGAAAATCGTAAAGATGAGAAAGTTGTACATGATATTTGTGGGGACAAGGCGTGCAAAGTCGAGCTTAGCCTGTATGTGATGCCCGTGCGAGGATGGTTTGCGCGGCGCGAATGATCGGCATATCGACCATTTTACCATCCAACTGAAACGCGCCCGTCCCCACTGTTTGATGTGCGTTATGCGCCTCGATCAAACGCCGGGCGGCGGCGATTTCCTCAGCCGTAGGCGTGAATACATCCTGAATCACGGAAACCTGACGCGGGTGAATCGCCAGCTTGCCCGTGTAACCCATGTCGAGGATGCGGCGAGTCTCATGGATCAACCCCGCGCTGTCATCCAACTTGAGGTAAACCGTATCAATCGCCTGTAAGCCGAACGCCTTTGCATAGGTGACGACGGCGCTCCGTGCGTAAAAAATTTCCCAACCGTCGGGCGTGCGGATTGCGCCTATATCCCCTGCTAAATCTTCCGCGCCGAAAATCAGCCCGACCAAACGCGGATCAGCACCCGCAATCTCGCGCAGATTCACGATCCCTCGCGCCGACTCGATGATCGCCAACAGCGGAATGCTCCCCTGTGGAATGCCATGTTCGTTTTCCGCCATGTACAGCCATTCGGAGACGAGTTGAATTTGCGCTGGTGATTCGACTTTGGGCAGCACATAGCCGTCGGGACGTGCGCCCACCGTCGCCATGAGGTCATCCCCGTAAAATTCGCCGCCAACGGGGTTGATTCGCACGAGTTTTTCTGTTCTGTGAAAATCGACTTCGCGCAGCGCGGCGGCAATCGTTTCGCGGGCGGCGGGCTTGTTGTTGAGCGCGACTCCGTCTTCTAAATCCATGATCACGGAATCAACGCCGAGCGCCGCCCCTTTTTCAATTTTGGCACGGCTGTCACCGGGCATGAATAACAGCGCACGACGAACGCGCATACTGACCATCTCCATTGTTTTTATCATCCGAACTGTAAACTTAACCCGGATGCTATGTTTTCTCTTTTCAACCTCACCCTTAAACCCCCTCTCCACATGGAGAGGGGATTTAACGAGTCGTTTTGTCTCCCCCTCTCGCTTTTCGGAGAGGGGGCTGGGGGGTGAGGTGAATTAGTTCTGTGCGAAAATCGCTCGCAGCGCATCCAGCGAGGGGATCAACTGCGGTTCAACAAATACGGCTTGAGGACGCATCAACGCGACTGCTTTTGCTTCTTCCAGCGATGCCAGCGGAGTCGAGATCACAATCCGCGTACAGGCTGGCACAAACGAGCGTAGATAGTGCATCCAGCGCACATCGAGATCGCCAGAGGCGTTCCGTTTGCCAAGTGAAATAGCAGGGGGACAAAAATCGAGCGTGTTATGCAGTTCTTCCGCATCAGTCACATCAATGATCGCGGTCATGCGGTTGCGAAGCGTGGTTGAAGCGAGCGTCCGCAGCGCATTAGGATCTAACAGGCTGGCATAGAGAGTCAGCGCAGAGGCGCCCGCCGCACGCGACTCGACAATTTGATACTCGTCAAACACGTAGTTAAGGTTAATCGTAGGCACAGGGACAGCACGGGCGATCAAGGTGAGGTCGTTAACGCTCCCCTCGTACACCGTATCATCAGTGAACATGGAAACGGCGTCTAAGCCCGCTTTCCAGTAGGACAACGCTATCGTGACCGGATCATAATTCAGGGGTGAGTGTGTAATTTGCCCGAAGATCATCACCGTGTCGGTGACGGTGCTGAGGACAGGCTCAGGACGCCGCTGCATCCCCGCCAGCGCCCGCAAAGCGTTCATAGGGGTTTGCGCTTGACGCTGCGCCAAACGGTCACGCTTTAAGGCGATAATGTCTTCAACTTGGGGCAAGACGGTTTTCATAACTCACACAAAATTCTGAACGGACACTAGCTACTATTTCATGCGAAAATTGCATTATCCGCAAGTCCCCAAAAAGTCTCAATTTGGTTTGGAACTGGTTTGTGCGATGATCACAACAATCGGGAATGTCTACGTTGGGTTTATGCAGCGTTTGGATATAATTCAGACAATCCTACAGTGAGGTTTGAACAGTCAACGACCCCCGGTTAAAACCGGGAGCATGAAAATGCTCGTGTTGACCAGTCTGAGTGCCGCAAGGTGCTACGTTATTTCGGTCATGATACCTACGGATGCGTGCCAGTCTGTAGCGCTATCGTTCAACATTAAACAGGTTGAGGGTCTAAGCCAGTGTGTTGAGC
>JBBQRJ010000218.1:0-7782 GCA_038214955.1 Aggregatilineales bacterium
CACAATAGCGGCAACCGCGCTCGGATCAACCTGTGCGATCATGGCATTTTCCAGCCGCTTGATCGCATCATCTACGAACGCATCTTCGCTCATGCCGTCGGGACGGCGGTACAAATTCGGGAAGGGCAGTCGATAAATTTCTGGCGCAAACGGACCAAACCCTTTCTTGAACAAGCCATATTTGCTCGTCATCGCCAGCGTGAGGTTGGTACGCCCATGATACGCGCCCTCAAACACGATGATCGCGGGGCGGTTGGTGTAGCTGCGGGCAACCTTGACCGCCGTTTCGAGCGCCTCTGCCCCACTGTTGAGCAGAATCGTCTTTTTGGGGAATGTGCCGGGCGTAGCGGCGTTGAGCATTTCCGCTACCTGTACGTAAGGCTCATATGTCCCCATGATCGCGCTCAGGTGAATCAATTTCTCAGCTTGGTCTTTGATCGCCGCGACGACGTTAGGCGGGCAGTGACCTACCGCCAACACGCCGATCCCGCCCGCGAAATCGAGCAGGGTATTGCCGTCCGCGTCGGTGAGGACTGCGCCTTCTGCGCGTTCAATCGTGATCGCAGATACTTTCGCCGCGCCGCGTGGAGTCGCCGCCTCACGCCTTGCCGCCATAGCACGGCTTTTAGGTCCCGGTACTTCAGTCAGGAGTCGAATAGTAGACATATAAAATTGACCTTCTATGCAATCGTTTGAGATGAGATTGCTTGATCTCAGGCAAAAAAGCAAGATGCCAAAGACACCTCACCCCCCGACTTCTACTAAAGAAGCCTCACCCCCGACCCCTCTCCGAACGGAGAGGGGAGAGGGGAGAGGGGAGAAAACAGAGTCGTGAAGTCCCTCTCCATTTGGAGAGGGATTTAGGGTGAGGTTCAGTTACGTCGGACACGCCGTTGCGTGTCCCTACAAATGCAACGGAGAGTCCGCACTTTGCGTATAATGGGTTATCGGGGAAAAGGATTAATCGACGATGGCAAATTTTAACCGTGAACGGGAAGAAGAAATTAGAAAGCGTGTCACGCGGCGTATTCAGCGACGGATGTTATTTGTACTCGATTTTGGTTTGTTTTTTGCTTTTGGGCTGGTCACTAGCGGCATGTACTTTGGCGGTTTCCTCAGTATGATGCTGATGGGCTGGTTCATGCTCACCGTCGTACACGCGGTTTATGTTGTGTATGCGGAATGGGCAGACCGGGCAGTCAGCCGGGCGGTAGAGCAGGAGCGCAACGCTTATTATCGCGCTGTTGCAGAGACGGTGCTTGCCGAATTCGGCGAACGCAAACGCAAGCGCGGCGAACGAATCGCGCTCACCGATGACGGCGAACTTGACGACTCGCTAGAGAGTGAATTTGAGGAACGCGAGTATCGCAAGCGCCGTTAAGCAGGACACACCGATTCACCCATGAACCCAACCGGACTCCATACGGGCGGCGTATTCGCTTGATTATCCAGCGTGCGCCACGATCCGTCGCTCAGGTTGAGCAGTTGCAGCGCGTATTCGCTCCGAAATGCCAGCAGTTGACCGTCCGCGCTGTAACGCGGGTAATCCAGATACGCCAGTGACGCATCAACCGCTAGTTGAGTCGCATCGCTGTCGGCGTTCCCCACCAGTGGAATCCGCCACAGGCGATTTTCTGCAATCCCCTGCATGTCTCGTGCGGCGCTGATCATCGCCGCGCTGTCGGGCTGCCACGTCAAATCCAGCGCGAGAACAGCGTTATAACTCAATTGAGTCGGGAGCGCGTCGGGCTGTGCGCCGATCATCCAGAATTGATCATTGTTGGGCGAGGGCGAATACACAAAGCCGATCAAATCGCCATCGGGCGAGGGGCGCGGCATACTCACACTGCCCGCGTTGAATGTGGTCATACGGTATTTGTTCACCCCGTCCGCGCTGACCCTCCATAAATCTGCTTCGCGGCTGCCTTCGGGCGATGTCTCATACGATACATAGACAATCCATTGTCCATCGGCTGACCAGCGCGGCGTATGTTCGTCTCCGGTGATGCTCAAAAAGACCGGTTCGCCACCATTGGCGCTCACCAGCGCAATCCGGTGACGCTGTTCGCCTGTGCCGTCTGTGTCGATCAAGGTGAAGGCGATGCGATCTCCGTTGGGCTGCATGTGAGCATCCCACACGCCCCACGACGACCCCGCGAACTGCACCAATTCAAGCAGATCACTCCCGTCTAAGCGGGCGCTGAACAGGCGGGCGGGCGTATTGCCTAACGTCACGATCACGCGGCAGCCGTCGGGCGTGAAGCCCCATACGCGCTGAATCACGCGCCCCAAAGTGAGGTCACGGCTGACATGGTTGGTCACATCGTACAGTGTGATGTGATCCGACGCGGCACTATCGACAGCGAATATCGGCGCGGCAAGCGGAGCATCTACCGGGAAACCCGGCGCGGCGTTCACGCGGAACACCAGCATGAGTAGGCATAACAGGGTCAATCGAATCATGAGTGGGATGATAGCAGATCGCGGGGGAAGTTCAAACGAAATAACTCACCTTACGCAGATCGTTATTTCTGACCCCACCCCCGACCCCTCCCCGAATTCGAGGAGGGGAGCAAGCAGACTCCTGTTTGCGCCCTCCCCTGAATTCGGGGGAGCGAGGCGAGCGTAGCGCGCGGGGTGGGGGTCAAGCTGACACCCTGCGTAAGGTGATCTGTGTAAGAAAAATCTACGGGTATGCGTGCTATTGAGCGCATCTGTAGCTGCTTCCCCACAAGTCTCGCTGCTTCTCTTACTTTTAACTCACTCCTATTTTTGATAATCGGGATAGGAATAATTAACCTCGTGTGTTACAATAATCACAAAGGTAAGTCTACGTATGTTCGTCCTGTCAAAACTACGCAGGACGTTTTCAGCCAACAAAGGTAATGAATGACACTCACGTTTGAAAGTCTGGGCTTGCGCCCTCAACTCGTGCAAGCCGTGCTAGAACTGGGCTATGAGAACCCGACCCCCATTCAGGAACGCGCTATTCCGGCGTTATTAGAGGGTCGTGATGTTCTTGGACAAGCCCAGACCGGGACGGGCAAGACAGCGGCTTTTGCGCTGCCTATGCTCGAACGCTTGGATATGACGAGCCGTAAGGTGCAGGGCATTGTCCTCACACCGACTCGTGAATTGGCGCTGCAAGTCACCGAAGCGATCTATGAGTACGGCAAACATATGGGAGCGCGTGTCGTAGCAATCTACGGCGGTTCTTCCTATACGCGACAGTTAAAACGGTTAGATGAAGGCGTCCATGTGGTCGTCGGCACGCCGGGTCGCGTCATCGATTTGATCGACAAAAAGGCTTTGCGCCTACAAAATGTCAGTTTCCTCGTCCTTGATGAAGCGGACGAGATGTTGAAAATGGGCTTCATTGATGATGTGCAGACTATTTTGCGCCAAACACCAACCGAACGGCAAACGGCGCTGTTCTCTGCAACGCTCTCTGACCCGATCCGCGAGATCGCCCGCAATTACATGCACGATCCGCTCGTGGTCGCTATCGAGCAAAAGACGCTGAGCGTTCCGACGCAAATTGAACAGCGTTACTACATGGTGGACGATAACTCGAAGGTCGCGGCACTGACGCGGCTGTTAGAAGTTGAAGAAGTCAGCAGCGCGTTAATCTTCACACGGACGAAATTGGGCGCGGCGAGTCTCGCGGATACGCTGTTGGCACGCTCGTTCCCGGTGGAAGCCCTGCATGGCGATTTGAGCCAAGAAGCACGCGAAACGGTCATGCGCCGTTTCCGTCGCGGACAGATCACTATTCTAGTGGCTACCGATGTGGCGGCGCGTGGCTTGGATATTCAAGACATGTCGCATGTCGTCAACTTCGATGTGCCGTATGATGCGGAAGATTACGTCCATCGCATCGGGCGAACGGGACGTGCCGGACGCGAAGGCATTGCGATCACGCTGGTGACGCCGCGTGAACGCCGCTGGCTCAAGACGATTGAGCAATTCACCCGCCAGCCGATCAAGCGCGGCAGACTGCCCAACATGGAAGAAGTGATCGCCAAGCGCGATCAACGCTTCACTGAAAAGTTGAGCGCCCTGTTGGATACCGAACAATTCGAGCGGGAAGTCAATTTCCTCAACGGATTGATCGCGGTAGGCTTCGACGCCACCGAAATCGCGGCGGCAGCCATTCGTATGGCACGTTCCTACGAGACACACCGTCCGATTGAGGATATTCAAGAACCGCGTGAACGCAGCTACGCCGAACGCCAAGCATCACGCACGGGCGAACGTCGTTTTGAGCGTGAAGGGTCGTCGGGTGGCGGTAATCGACGTTTCGGCGGACGTGACTCCGGCGGCAGTGGGCGTGAATCTGCTGGCGGTGGCGAACGTCGCTTCGATGACGATAGTCGTCCAGCAAAGCGCAAGACCGGAGAACGTGAAGAAGGCATGGTTCGCCTGATGATTGACGCGGGACGGGCGCAGGGACTTCAACCCGGCGATATCGTTGGCGTGATCGCCAGCGAAGCGGGCATTCCGGGTCGTGCGATTGGCGCGATTGATATTCAGAAGAACCAGACGTTTGTCGATGTCAACGAGTCGCATGTTGAGCGCGTCCTCAAACGGATGCGTACAGGCACAATGCGTGGTCGTCAAGTGACGATGCGCCGCGCCGACGCGACGTAAATACAGCCTCACCCCTACCCCTCTCCGAACGGAGAGGGGAGTCAATAAAGCAAGGGCGTACAGTAGTGCGCCCTTTTTGATTCCCAAAAGCACAAATTTGCCCCTCTCAAAAACGACGCCTCACCCCCGACCCCTCTCTCGAAAAAAGGAGAGGGGAGAAAAGCGCATCTCATAAACAGTGTCCCTACGATCTGCAACGTAACAGATCGTTATAATGTAGAGGGTATGGGACAGGGGCGATCATGGTGGCAGAAATAAAAGCGGCAGAAAACACACTGACAGGGTGGCGGGCGGCGTGGGCGTGGGGAATTGGAACGGCGCTGGCACATCGCCTGTTTCTCACCCTCTGGATGGGAGTCGTATGGGGCATCGTCGGTGCGAATTTAGGCGATGCGCGGATTGATTTCCACACGGCAAGCGCCCAACTCCCTACGCTGAGTTCTCCTGCTGAACAATCGATCTTCGGCGTGTGGCGACGATGGGACGCGGTGCATTACCTCGACCTTGCTTATAACGGCTATCGCATCGAAAACCCCGGCGCAAGCGTGTTTAGTATGCTGACGCCGTTTCTCTTTCGCGCCGCCGATGCCGTGCTGCCGGGATCAATTGACCTTGCGGCGCTGGTCGTGGAAACCGTCGCGTTTAGCATCACGCTTGCCCTGCTCTATCGCGTGGTCGAAAAAGTCTATCGGGATGAAACACTCGCCCGCTGGTCAGTCGTGCTGCTGGCGCTCATGCCCGTGTCGTATTTCTTCGCGGCGCCCATGTCCGAATCGATTCATCTGGCGCTGGTGCTGGCGTTCTTCTATTTCGCGCTGGTGGATCGGTGGACGCTGGCGGGAATTATGGGCGTGCTGGCGACACTAGCGCGATCACAGGGGGTATTTTTGATGGGCGTAGGCGGTCTGCTCATCCTTGAGCGGTACGGACTGCCCCCGCGTGAGTGGTTAGGCGTATATCTGCGTCCGGTGATCCGGCGCGGCGTATGGCTGTTGATCATCCCACTTGGCGTATTGATCTTCTTCGCCTATCGCGCCAGCTTGAATTTGCCCCCGCTTGATGAAATTTACGCCCGCTATTCGTATGCCTTTTTCGTCAACCCCATTCAGGCGATGATCATCAACATTCAGTGGATTGCTGCGAATCCGTCTCAAGCGTTGGTCAATGCGGATATGTGGGCGCTGTTCGTGTGCATCGGTTTGATCGGGCTGATGCTGGTGTTTCCCCGTCACCGCCGCCCCGCAATGATCTTCTATGTGGTCGTCAACCTTGCCTTTCAGATCACGAAAATCAACTATGCATGGGGGACGGATGTCGTGATGTTTTCGCAGAGCGTCGCCCGTTATAGTTTGCTGCTGTTCCCGCTGACCGTGTTAATCGCAGACTGGTTTCGATCTACGAGTAAATGGGGTCGAATTATCGGCATGTTGATCATGGTGTTTGGCATGGTGTCGTTCAGCGCCTTGTACGTGCTGGCGCTGACGGGTCCTTAGTGAGCGTAAAAACAGTTCTGTCCGATTTCCCCGATTGCGTGGCAGAGCGATAAACCGCTCTGATTAACGCTGTTTTTGCAGCGGGTCGCTGATCAAACCGCCGCCGCGCACCGTCGCGCCGATCACCAGTGCCGCGCTGATCAACACAAGATTTTTGATCATATACTGCCCTTCCAGCGTTAACCCGAACGGAAATAGGGTAAACACGAGGTCAGGACGTAGGATAATGGGCGACAATGTTCCCGGCATTTGCAGAAACAACAGCAAAATGGTCAGGCGCATGAATTTGCCTGTGATGAAACCTATGCCGATCAGCATTTCCCACAGGGCTAAAACGGGTAGAAAGATGTTCATGGGGAGAAACGTGATGGTTTCGCGGATCAGATTTTCAGCCGGGCTAAGGTCGGGGAACAATTTCAAAGCGCCAAACCAGAAGAAAACAACGCCCATCGAAATGCGAAGCAGAGTCACGCCGTTGTGAGCCATCCAGCGTGTGATATTCATATCGATACGATTGAAACGGTGAATCATGTCGTGAGTTGTCATTTTGCACCCTCGCACATCATTTGTGAATATTTTAACAAATAAGTGATTTTCTGTCTATCCCCCAATTTTGTGCTGCGAGATTAAGGCTTTAGTTCACAACTTTGGCTATGCTTAGTACGTAGAAAACACCAACAAAAACCGCACGACCCATACGCATCTATCAGGAGCGAAAGTGGCATCCTCAAAAAGCACAGTGATTCGCACCCGCGACCTCACAAAAGACCTGCCGTTGGGCAGCACCGTTGTTCACGCCTTGCGCGGTGTAGACATGGACATTTACGCGGGCGAAATGGTGGGGATCGTCGGACCGTCGGGCAGCGGAAAATCGACTCTGCTTGGCTTGATCGGCGGGCTAGACACGGCGACTCGCGGCACGATTGAAATTGACGGCGTGAACGTCACCCGCATGAACGAAGATCAACTGACCGAGATTCGCAACGAAAAAATCGGTTTCATCTTCCAGTTTTTCAACCTGATTCCCACGCTGACCGCGCTCGAAAACGTGAGTCTACCGATCCAGTTTGCGCGGAAAACGAAGTTTAAGCCTGACAAACGCGCTAAAGAACTACTTGATTTGCTTGGGTTGAGTGATCGAATGCATCATCGTCCGTCGGAACTGTCGGGGGGACAGCAGCAGCGTGTAGCGATTGCGCGGGCGCTGGCAAACACCCCGCCGCTTTTGCTGGCAGACGAGCCGACGGGCAACCTTGACACCGAATCGGGGACGCTGGTACTCGACGCACTGCGACAAATCCGCGAGAGCGCGGGGACAACCGTCGTGATCGTCACGCATGATCGGGAATTGGCAGAGAAAACGGATCGCGTGTTGACTCTGGTGGATGGACGGATTGTGAATTAACACTCAATAAGCCTCACCCCCAGCCCCTCTCCGAACGGAGAGGGGAGAAAGATTAAAAGCGTGACCCTACGGCGAATGGAGGGTGAGGGTGTTAAAATAGACTCGCAAAGTGCCTTTTTATGGAGCGTTCTCAATGAGCCACGATACTTATCCGATTGAAGTTGCGGGCGTCAAGCGTGATCTGCGACTGTTCACGATCAAGCCCGGCATTCGCATTGCGATTCTCAACATTCT
>JBBQRJ010000219.1:0-7760 GCA_038214955.1 Aggregatilineales bacterium
CGTAATCATTTTGAATGGATGGTTGTACACATGGCAGATATGACCATTCGCTTTGCGCGTTCCAATGAAGCTACACGAGATCGCTATACATGGGGTGAATTGGTTAAAGCGAGAAGAATTTAACCATGCTTCCAGAAGCGATTGACCACTATCACAGCCTGTTAGATGATACGTTGGCGGCAGAAACAGACGGCGCTATGCGCCAGCAGCTTCTTGCCCGCAACCTCTATTTCGGGGAGCGCCCCATTTGCACGGTTTTGCGTCCCCACTTCTATTTTGCCGATCAATGGGCTTACCTCAAACACGAAACTGAAATTCTATTGAGCGCGTTCCGACGGGCGCACCAAGCCTGTTTATTCGACCCCGCTATGCGTTCACAGTTGGCGCTGCAAGACTACGAAGAACAGTTATTCAGCCTCGATATTGGTGGCGCTGTCCCGTGGACGAGTTCACGCTTCGACTCCTTTTTCCGGGCGGATAAAGGCGCTTTGCATTACGTCGAGTACAACGCCGAAACGCCCGCTGGCATGGGCTACAACGATGTGCTTGCAGAGATGTTCGTTGAACTGGAACCCATGCGCCGCTTTCAAGAACGCTATCACGTCGAAAACATGACGCTCCTGGGCGATCTTACCTCCTCGCTCATCATGGGCTATCACGAATGGGGTGGAATCGGGATGCCGCAAATCGGCATTGCCGACTGGCACGAAGTCCCCACGCTCAACGAACATGAGATCATTCGCGCCTATTTTGATCGTCACGACATCAAAGCCGTTCTGGTTGACCCGCGAGAACTGGAATATCGCAACGGCAAACTGTGGGCGAACGATTTCCGCATTGACCTCGTTTACAAGCGTGTCCTTTACAGCGAACTCGTTGAACGAATGGGCATGAACAACCCGCTGCTACAGGCAGTGCGTGACCGCGCCGTGATGATCACCAATTCACCGAGCGCGAAACTCATGGCGAAAAAGGCGAGTTTCGCTTTCATCAGCGATGAGCAGAACGCCCATTTGTTCACGCCGGAGCATCAACGCGCCATCTTCGACCACATCCCTTGGACGCGACTCGTGCGCGAACGTAAAACCATGTATAAGGGACTGGAAGTCGATTTACTGCCTTTCATCGTCAAATACCGTGATCGGTTTGTCCTCAAGCCGAACGATGAATACGGTGGTAAAGGCGTCGTCTTAGGGTGGGAAACCCCCTCGGATGTGTGGGAAAGCGAAGTCCAGCACGCCTTGACCATGCCCTATGTGGTTCAGGAACGGGTTGATTCCATCGTTCGTGATTTCCCATCTTTGGTCGACGGTAAGCTGGACATCAGCCCGCGTTATGTCGATGCGAACCCGTATGCCTTCTATGGGCGCACCGTCTACGGTTGCCTAACGCGCCTCTCCTCAATGGCACTCCTCAATGTGACGGCGGGTGGCGGCTCTGTCGTCCCGACCTTCATCCTCCACAAAAAATAACGCTTTTATGCAGGTACAACGCTAAAACATGCTTTTGCTTTCTCCCCTCTCCTATTTTCGGAGAGGGGGTTGGGGGGGTGAGGTGTCTTTTAACGAACTACACCATTTATTGTTTCCGTAATTATGTTCTATAATGGGTCGTGTTGAGCCGTGACTTAGTGATCAATCGAGGAAACCCTCTCTATGCCGTTTCAAACTGAGTGGAAACCAAAACTAGGCGCTTTTCCCGCTGAAAATAACAATTACGAATTCATAGTATGGTCGCCGCTGGCGAAAACCGTTGATCTCCACCTGATCGCCTCGCACGATGATCGGTATGTGCCAATGGCGCGAATTGACAAGGGCTATTTTCGCGCCGTCGTAGAGGATGTGAAACCCGGACAGCGTTATCGCTATCGCATGAATGGCGCAGATGAATATCCCGATCCCGCTGCTCGTTCTATGCCCGAAGGCGTCCACGGGACATCAGAAGTCGTCCCCTTTGATTATTCGTGGAATGATTCTACATGGAACGGAATCGACATCAGCGAATACATCATCTATGAAATGCACATCGGGACATTTTCGCCCGAAGGCACCTACTTGGGCGCAATCGCCTTACTTGACCATCTGGTCGAGCTAGGCATCACCGCCGTCGAACTGATGCCCGTCAACCAGTTTCCCGGTACACGCGGCTGGAGCTACGACGGCGTATTTATGTTTGCGCCGCACAACACTTACGGCACGCCCGACGATTTCAAACGCTTGATCGATGAGTGCCACCAGCGCAGCATCGCCGTAATCCTTGATGTCGTCTACAACCACTTTGGACCCGAAGGGAATTACGTTAATAACTTTGCTCCCTACATCACCGAAAAATACAAAACCCCTTGGGGCGCGGGCATCAACTTTGACGACATGTACAGCGACGATGTGCGCGAATATTTTATCGAGAACACGCTCTACTGGCTTCACGAGTTCCATCTCGACGCACTCCGATTGGATGCGGTTCACTTCATGTACGACTTTTCCGCCGTGACCTTCATCGAAGACTTGATCGAGCGGGTAGGGCATTTCTGCCGTGACCGAAAGGTCTACCTGATCGCGGAAAGCGATCAAAATCTGCCTGATCTGGTGATGCCCATCTCGGACGGCGGCTATGGCATGGATGTGCAGTGGAACGACGATTTTCATCACGCGCTGTTTGGCAACGTCGTCGGGACGGCATCCACCTACCATGAAGATTTCGGCACGCTGCCCCAGATGATCAAAGCGTACCGCGAAGGCTTTGTGAACACGGGCAATTACGTCCCATCCCGTAAACGCAAGCATGGTACATCCTCGCATCATGTACCGGGCAATCGATTTATCGTCTTCTTCGATGATCACGACCAGATCGGCAATCACATGCCCGCTGACCGCCTGATCAAGTCGCTGACCTTCGAGCAGTACAAGCTGATGCTAGGCGCGGTGCTGCTTGCGCCTTACATCCCCATGTTATGGATGGGTGACGAGTATGCCGAAACCGCCCCCTTCGAGTTCTTTGTCGATTTTGAAGACAAAGACTTGATCAAAGCGGTGCAGGAAGGGCGCAAACACGCCTTCGGACATCTCATCACGGAAGGGGTCGAAATTCCCGATCCCGCCTCTGAAAAAGTATTCACCGCTTCCAAACTGAATATCAACCTCAAGCACAAGGGTAAGCACAAGGTCATGTTCGAGTTTCACAAAGCCATGATCGCGCTGCGCCGTTCGATCCCCGCCTTACGAATCCCCGACAAAGACCGTACCGAAGTCGGAGACTTTGAGCATAAACCGCTGATCTACTTACGCCGTTGGTCAGACGACAGCGAAATTTTTGCGCTGCTCAACTTGGGTGCTGACCCGTGTACGGCGGTTCTGCCCGTGCCAATTGGCAAATGGAAACAGTTGATCAATTCGGCAGATAAGCGTTGGCTCGAACAATCTGACTTAAGCCAACGCGCCGCCGCTCACACGATTAATTCAAAGGGCGACGTTGAAATGACTCTGACCGGTTTTAGTTTCGCGCTCTACGCACGGGAGCAAGCATGATTGAATCATTCGTTTCGCGGGGTGATCCGCAGATTGAATCGCTGGTTGAAAAGATCGCGCAAGACCTGATAGCCAACCGTCATATTCCGGCGGCAACCTATCGCATCCAGTTCAACGACAAATTCACGTTCCGCGACGCTGAAGCAATAATCCCCTATCTGCATGAATTGGGCATCAGCGATGTGTACGCATCGCCCATTTTGAAAGCCTTTCCCGGCAGCACGCACGGCTATGACATTTGCGACCACAGCCAGCTAAATCCCGAACTCGGCACAGTTGAGGATTTTGATCGCTTTGTCGAAACGCTGCACGCGCACGATATGAAACTCATCTTAGACGTGGTGCCGAATCATATGGGCATCGCTGAAAGCTGCAACGCATGGTGGAATGACGTTCTCGAAAACGGACCCAGTTCGACCTATGCCCGCTACTTCGACATTGATTGGTCGCCTGTCAAACCGGAACTGGCGAACAAAGTGTTGATCCCGATTTTGGGCGATCAATATGGGACAGTGCTTGAAGCTGGACAAATCCAACTTACCTACCGCGAGGGCGCGTTTTGCTTGGTTTATAGTTCACATGAACTGCCTATCGCGCCGGGGACATACGCCCTGATTTTGCAGCATCCAGTAGCGTCCCTCGCAGAGACTCTGGAAGCTGCCGCCGAACCCGTGATCGAACTGCAAAGCATCTTGACCGCGCTCGGCTATTTACCGGGGCGCACCGAGACCGACCCCGCCAAAATTGCGGAGCGTATGCGCGAAAAAGAAGTGATCAAGCGCCGAATCGCCTCACTCTACAACGCCAGCCCCGAAGCCCAAACCGCCATTGACCAAGCCGTGACCCGTATTAACGGCAAGCCCGACGATCCCGCCAGCTTTGATCTGCTTGACGAACTGATTGACGCGCAGCCTTACCGCATGGCATATTGGCGTGTAGCCGCCGAAGAAATCAACTACCGCCGCTTCTTCGACATTAACACGATGGCGGCGATCCGCGTGGAACTGCCCGAAGTATTCAACGATACCCATAAACTTATCTTTGAACTCATCGCCAAAGGTCAAGTTTCCGGTTTGCGAATCGATCACCCTGACGGGTTATGGAATCCGCCGCAGTATTTTCGCCGTTTGCAAGAACGCTATGTGATCGAGTGTGTCATGCACTACCCGAAGGGTGACGCACTCGATCACGTCGCCGTAGAACACGCCGTCAGCGCGTGGTTCGATGCACGCGAAGAATCGTATAATCAGGACGAGCGTCAGCACCCACTCTACGTCATCGTGGAGAAAATCCTCTCCGAAACCGAACCGCTCCCGCGCAATTGGGCGGTCTACGGTACGACGGGCTACGACTTTATGAACCTTGTTAACGGTATTTTCGTGGATCACGATGCCGAACCCGCCATGAACAAAGTCTACGGCGGGTTTACGGGCATGAATCCCACGTTTGCCGACATGGAAACCGACAGCAAGCGTAAGATCATGCGGGACGCGCTGTCAAGCGAAGTCAATTCGCTGGCACATCAACTAGAGCGTTTGAGCGAACACAACCGCCACACCCGCGATTTTACGCTCAACGGCTTGCGCCATGCTTTGCGCGAGGTTATGGCGTGCCTGTCCATTTATCGCACGTACATCACCTCACCGGATGATGTTTCAGAGCGTGATCGGCATTTTGTCGATGCGGCAGTCCGTGACGCCAAACGTCGCAATCCCGGCGTATCGAGCATCATCTTTGACTTTGTGCGCGACACGCTGTTGTTACGCAATCTTGACCAGTATCCCAACGGCTTGATCGATTTTGTGATGCGCTTCCAGCAAATCACGAGTCCCGTCATGGCAAAAAGCATCGAAGATACGTTGTTTTACGTCTACAACCGTCTCGTCTCGCTCAATGAGGTGGGCGGCAGTCCGGCAATTTACGGTTTGACTCTGGAAGAATTTCACGCGCAGAACATCAAACGCTGTGAACAGTGGGGCTATTCCATGCTTTCTACCTCCACCCACGACACCAAACGCAGCGGTGATGTGCGGGCGCGGCTCAATGTGTTGTCTGAAATACCCGCTGAATGGGGTGAAATGCTTAACCGTTGGCACGAGATCAACGCGGCGCATAAGACCGACGCCAACGACGAGTATTTGCTCTATCAAGCCTTGATCGGCGTGCTTCCCACCGAAATCAATGGGGCGGACGAATGGCAGATCGTTTGCGAACGAGTTAGCGCATACATGGCGAAGGCGACTAAAGAGGCGAAAGTCCACACCAGTTGGACCAACTCTGATGAAGCCTACGATAAATCGATCAGTGATTTTGTCGCCGCGCTGGTCGAAGATCAGACGTTCCTAGAGTCGTTTTTGCCATTTCAGCGTCGAGTCGCCTATTTCGGGCGCTTCAATTCGCTGAGTCAGGATTTGCTCAAGCTGACCTGTCCCGGTGTCCCAGATACCTATCGCGGGACAGAAAGTTGGGATTTCAGCCTCGTTGATCCCGATAATCGCCGTCCGGTGGATTATGACAGTTACCGCACGATGCTGGACGACATCAAACGCGATGGCATTGCGCCTGAACTCGTAGAGTCTGCAACTGATGGACGTATCAAGATGTTTATCATGCGAACGGCGCTCAACTTCCGGCGCGAAAACCCGCAGTTCTTCGCAGAGTCCGATTATGATGCGATTGCCGCACAGGGCGACAAGGCGGCTCATGTGTGCGCGTTCCGCCGACTCCACGACGATAAGTCAATCCTCGTCATCGTCCCACGTTTGATCGTCGGCTTGACCCATGGCGAGGAACGCCCCCCAACGGGAGACATTTGGGGAGACACCCGCATCACCTTGCCGGACAGCACATCGTATCGCAACGTCTTCACGGGCGAAACATTGAGCGGGGGAGATGTGGCGCTTTCGGATGCATTGCGGTATTTTCCGGTTGCGTTATTTGAGCAAATCTGATCACGGAAGGCACTCTTATGTTGGCGGCACGTTTATACGCACCCCGCGATTTGCGGATTGACCACATCGATCCCCCCGGCGATCCCACATCGGGGCATGTTCTCATCCGTGTGACGGCGGTGGGCGTATGCGGCTCTGACCTGCATACTTATCTGGATGCACGCATCGGAGATACACCCGTCAAAGACCCGCTCGTGTTGGGGCATGAATTTGGCGGCATTGTCGAAAAAGTGGGCGCTGATGCGTTGGACGGCAACGGCGATCCGCTGAATGTGGGGCAGCGTGTCGCTGTTGACCCCGCGACTCCCTGTTGGCGCTGTGAATTGTGCGAACATGGACACCCCAACCTCTGCCGCCGCCTTCATTTTTGCGGTTTATTCCCCGATGATGGCGCATTGTGCGAACAGATGATCGTCGGATCACGCGAATGTTTCCCCGTGCCAGACTCAATCACTGATGCGGGCGCGGCACTGCTTGAACCGTTTGGCGTCGCCCTGCACGCCGTTGATTTAGGCAAGCTGAAAGTTGCCAAAAGTGTGGCGATCCTCGGCTGCGGCTCAATCGGCTTGCTGATCGCCAAGCTGGTGAGCATGAGCGGCGCATTCCCTATCTACGCCTTCGACATTCACGATTGGCGTGCCGAAAAAGCGAAAACTTGGGCAGGAGTCACCGACGCATGGACGCTCGACACTGACCCCGTAGAACGAATCCGCGAGGTCACGAATGGGCGCGGCGTTGATGTCGTCTTTGAGGCAGCATGGGCAGACCACAGCATCGGTCAAGCGGCAGAAATGGCGCGGTTGGGTGGGCGAGTCGTGCTGGTCGGCATTCCCTCCGAAGACAAAATCGTCATGAAGCATTCCACAGCGCGGCGCAAAGGCTTGACGATCATGATGTCTCGCCGTATGAAGCACGTCTACCCGCGTGCCATTCAATTGGCGACTCAGCAAAACGTTGATATAGACGGGCTGATTTCGCATCGCTTCCCGCTGGCAGAAGCCGATAAAGCCTTCGCGCTCAACGTCGATTACCCGCGTGACATCGTCAAAGTCGTCATCACCCCCTAGCGAATTTGTAGGGACGCGATTTATCGCATCTGTTTTGCTCCCCCTCTCCTGCTTTTGGGAGAGGGGGTTGGGGGGTGAGGCGGCTTTGCGGCGAGGGGGGTTGGGGGGTGAGGCGGCTTTGCGGCGAGGGGGGTTGGGGGGTGAGGCGGCTTTGCGGCGAGGGGGTTGGGGGGTGAGGCGGCTTTGCGGCGAGGGGCATCGGCACCATCGTCGTGGCC
>JBBQRJ010000220.1:0-7741 GCA_038214955.1 Aggregatilineales bacterium
AGTGTTCGCTATTCGCAGGTGTTTTCTATGCGTATTCCCGGTTGGTTATTCATCGTCGGCGTGATCGTGTTCGTCTTTGGGACGGCGCTTTGTTCCGGCGTTTCTTATTTAGCAGCGCGTCAGGCAGCGGTTGATCTTGGTGAGAGCGGCGTCGAAGTCGTGTCGTTTCAGGACTTTTTACGGGCGCAGCCGACAATCACGCCGACCCAGTATCAACTCCCTACGGTGACTCCACGTCCCGGCGCAACCTTAGCTCCGACGATTGCCCCACTCGCCGCGCCCACTGCGACGGTTGACCCGCTGGCAAATTACGAATGGAACGATCCCCGCCGATTTAATGTGCTGGTCATGGGGATAGATCAACGGCGCGGCGAAACGGGGACATTCCGCACAGATACTATGATCATCGTCAGCGTTGACCCGGTGCGCCATCAAGTGGGCATGTTGTCGATTCCGCGCGATTTATGGGTGCAAATTCCCGGCTACCAGCCCGGAAGAATCAACACGGCGAACGACATTGGAGACCGTGACGGCTATCCCGGTGGGGGTCCCGCATTGGCGGCGCGTACCGTCACCGAAAATTTAGGTATCGAGATCGATAAATACATTCGCGTCAACTTTGATGTGTTTACGACGGTTGTCAATTTGGTCGCGCCGAACGGCGTTGAGGTTTGCCCGACCCAAGCCATTGATGATCCTTTCTATCCTGATGCGGGCTACGGCTTCATGCATGTGACATTCCCCGCGGGCTGCCAGAGCCTACAAGCGGATCAATTGCTGCAATATGCACGCACGCGCCACACGCAAAACTCTGACTTTGACCGTGCTGCCCGTCAGCAAGAGGTGATCAAGCAGTTGCGCGATCAGGTGATGAGCGCGGGCGGGATTGCCAACATTATTATCCGCGTGCCGCAGTTGTGGACAGAACTGGCAGACAGCTATGAAACCAACCTCACGCAAGAAGAAATCTTCGCGCTGGCATCGCTGGCGCAAGACATCCCGCGCGAAAGTATCCGCTCCGGCGTGATCAATCAACTCTATACGACGCCGCAAACCAACCCCAACGGCGATCAGGTGTTGATCCTCAACTACTCGTCATTTCGCGGTCTGCTTCAAGAGGTGTTCGGTGAACAGCAGACCCTCACGCAGTCTGACTTACGCGGACGTGCCGACGCGGAAGGCGCTCGAATTGTCGTATACAACAACACGACCACAACGGGGTTGGCGACTCAAACCCGCGATTGGTTGAGCAGTAGAGGCGTCACTATATCGGATGTGGGGAACATGCCCGCCCCCGACAACACCGTGACCGTCATCCGTGACTACACGGGCAACCCGTACACGGCGCGATACTTAGCGCAGGTGCTTGGCTTGTCCGAAGATCGCATTCAAACCTCGTCGGATGGACTCACGTCGGCTGATGTGATGGTGGTCGTCGGCTCGGACATTCAACCGCTGCTGACGGGGCAGTAAACCATCCACATTCGCCGTATAATGGGAGTAGCGTGAGGAGTATGAATGATGGTCGCAGTACGAGCAATCTACGAAAATGGGAATTTGCGTCTGCTTGATCCGGTTGAATTAAAAGCAGGGCAAATTGTAGTCGTTAAGATCGATCCTGATGATGGAACTGAATCAGTTATTCGGGTTCTTGATCCTGCAAACTTAACATCTAAGGAAGAACAAGAACTTCTCAACATTGCATTCGGTGATTCAGTACGTTGGGCAGACCCCACTTATGATGAAAATGCGTGGGTCGAAGACGAGGCGGAAAATATCGCCCGCGAACTGGCGGGCGGTAAGCCACTGTCTGAAATTATCATCGAAGAACGGCATGAACCTTGAGTTTCTATGTTTTTGACAGCAGCGCTCTTGCCAAAAGATATATGCCAGAAGTTGGATCCGCTTGGGTAGCTAGTATCACAAAGCGAAGTGCAAAGCATAAAATCTTCGTTGCTCAAATAACGCCTGTTGAAATCGTTTCTGCTGCGATGCGACGAATGCACTCAGGTGGATTAGACCTACAAACCGCAAAAGTTATTCGACTACTCGTAGATCGCCATTATCTGCGTGATTATGCCGAAATTCGGATAACAAATACTTTACGCGAACGAGCAGAAGATTTACTTGAAAACCATCAACTGCGTGCCGCTGATGCGATCCAACTTGCTTCTGCGTTGGATGCACATTATCGCCTTCGTTTAATTGGCTTACCTGCGCCCATTTTCGTCTGTGCGGATCAACGATTGCTTGCTGCGGCAATTGCCGAAGGTCTGCAAACCGATGATCCTAATTTGCACCCGTGATCACACGACAGGTTTACGCCGACGGAACAGCAAAGTCGGCATGGCGATCCCTAAAGCGATGGCGGCAAGAATCAGCCCCGTATTGATGAAGTTGATCGCCGCTTCCATGAGGATCGGTTCACCCGCTGCCGGAGTCGCCTGAGAAATACGGATCACGCCAAGCATAGCGCGGAAGGCGAACGCGCCGGGAACCATCGGGATTGCGCCGCAAATGGCGAATACCAGCGAGGGCGTTTCATAGCGACGGGCAAAATACGCGCCCAGCAAGCCGACCATCGACGCTCCCGCCAGCGTCCCTACCGTGATGCTCATGCCCAATTCCATCAAGATCGTGCGGAAGGCATGACCGGACGCGCCGCAAATGAAGCAGGGAATCAAGGTTTTGGGCGGCACATTGAACAGCACCGCGAACCCGATGGCAGCTATGCCTGACCAGAGCAAATCTTGCAAGATCACCAGTAAATTCATAAGCCGCCCACGTTCAAAAGCTGCATCGCCAATAGCAAACCGAGCGCAATGCACATCGAGATCACCGCGCCTGTGAAGCCTCTCACCAAGCCAGTGACCATATGCCCGCGAATCATGTCCTGAAACGAATTGATCAAATGGACGCCGGGGACGAGCAGCAGCACCGCCGCCGCGAGTGCGATCTGTGGTTGGGGGCTGAGTCGGAAAATCGACGCGCTGCTGGCAACCGCGCCCGCCACGAACGCCGTCACGACCACGATGATAAAGGGGTTGAAATGACGCCGCACCATTTCTTGACGCACGAACATCGCAGAACCCGACGCGACCAGCGTGACGAGGAACACCGCCCAATCGCCGCCGAACAAGCGGCTGAGGGCGGCGCACGCTAACCCGACCATCAAGATTACGACCCAACGATTGTAATTGTGGAGTAAATTGCTGATGCTCACGAGTTCTACCCGCGCCGCCGCACGGTCTACCTCCCCCCAACTGATGCGATAGCTGAGGTCGTTGATCGCGCAGACGACGGCAAGGTTCACGCCTAAGGTGACAACACGGCGAACTTTGGTGCGAAATTCATCACCGCTGATCGTCGTGACGACCAGCGCATTCGGGGAAACCAGAATATCGAGCCATTCCGCGCCCAACGAGGTGCCGATCAGGTGAACGGTGTGTTCCACCCGATCTGTATCCGCGCCGTGTTGTAACAACATTTGCCCCGCCCACAGCGAGAGATCGATCACATCGCGCAGCGAATCACGATCTAAGGGCGGCTTTTCGCTGACCGTTTCTTGCGTCATAGGTTGAGTTCCAAAAGTCGAATAACCTCAACAGTGTAACGCGAGAGAGCGCAGGGGGAAAGTGACTCCTATCCGTGTATTTGGAGACTATCGGCAGGGGTTTGATTGCACTCGAACCCCTCCAAACAACCAGCGGACGCGCCGTTGCGCGTCCCTACGGGTGAGATCATGCAGTCTCCTCTATGTGAGCGCCGCTCATCAACTCGGCACGCTCTTTGATCCGCGTAATATATGCGGCGATGTGGGGGGCAGATTCTGCCCCACCTAAAGCGTTGAGCAAGCGGGTGAGCGTATCAATCAACGCTTCGAGGGCGTAAGATGACGAACTTGAGGCAAGGTCGAACACCGATGTGAGGGCGTCCTCTGCTTCCTCCACTTTGCCCAATGCCAAACGTGAGGTCAGTAAGTCGGCGTATGCCCAATAGTTATCGACTTCAGCTTGCACTTCGCCGCGTGCCAGACGTTCAACACGGCGGAAGGTGATCAGCATTTTGTCACGGTCTTGCTTTTGCATGTAGAGCATGGCGAGATTGCTAAACGGGTAAGACGAATGCGGTGTGACGGATGCCGCTTGCTCATAAGCATAAATCGCCTGATCAATTTGACCACGACGACGATACAACCCGCCCAACGACCCCCACCACGACTCGCTGTCATCATCGACCAGTTTAGGCGATAGTCGCAGCGCCTTGATGAGGAACGACTCGGCTTTGTTGTGCATCTCGTCGCGCTCAAGACCTTCTTTCATCTTGTCGCCAATGCGACGGTAAACATAGCCGAGCGCTGCCATTGCCAGATGAAATTCGGGATCAATATCAAGCGCCCGCATGAGGTGCCGTTCCGCGTCGGGGAGTTGACCACTCTGCACGAACACATAGCCGAGGCGATAATGAATTAGCGGATTATCTTCATCGAGTTTCAACGCCCGCGCATAGGTATCCGCCGCGCCCTGCAAGTCTTGTGCCTTGTACTGACGTTCGCCCAACGGCAGCAGCGACAGCGCCAGCGTAGATTGTTCGGTAGCCCGCCGCTGATGTTCTAAACTTTGCAGCAGAGTCGTACTCATCTCTTGCAAAGAGGATTCTTTTTGCAGCAGTTCGACTTCAAACCGTTTGCGTAGATCGGTCAGTTCAGATTCGACACGCTCTCGCGCTTTAACCAATTCGTTTTGCGCCGAGAACAGGCGAGTTACACCGAGAACACCGAGAGAACCAGCCGCAAGCGCAATCGCCACGCTGATCGCCTCGAAAATGCCGAGAAATCGGCTGGCGTCCTCAGCATAACGGGCGGCTTCTTCCATTGAACGCCGCGCATCCTGAGAATCACGAGCAACCTGCTGTACTAATGCCTCATCAGGGGTAAGAATTTGTGTTTCTCTCGTGGCTGGTGTGGTCGCAGTGGGAACAGGCGGCGTTTCCTGTGCGTAAACGGTGCTTACCAGCAGCAAGCAGATCATCAGGATAGCGATCAAGCGCATTTTTACGCTCCTAGTAGCCAAAATAGGCTTCCAACCAACGGCGCAAAGTATCTGCACCGGCTTTAATGGAGATAAAATGTAAATTGCCTTCGCGTAAGATTTCGCGGATTTGAGGATCGGTACTCGTTCCCGACTTCTTGGCAGCAGACAATTCATCGGCAAAACGCCCGCTTCCCTCTAAGACCAGCAAAGGGATTTCGGGATGTTCCGTAGAGACACGATGAATTTCTTTACGGACAATTTCGCCGCCATTGATTACAAAACCGAGGAGTTTCTTCGCGCCCTTTCCTGATAAAGCACGCGCAACCCCCAGAATCATCGCAGACTCTGCGCCGAATTCCTCCCCCTCCGTCAAGACAAAATGGGAGTGAAAGGCATCTAAATCGGCAAGCCGCTGTTTGGGGCTGTGGTTGGGATAATAGACAAGGTGTTCCGGCGCAATCCCAATGAGCGGAAACGTATAATTCCGCCGCTGACGCGCCAAGCCGATCAGCGACATGACCCCCGTCGATGTGCCGCCATCAATCAAGCTGATTCCATGTTCTTGCAAAAAGCGTAATAGTCCATCTTCGATGGTCGTGCGGGTCATATTCTGCGAAGACATATCCATACCGCCTGCACCACCGCTGATGAAAATCGTTGGCACGGGGCGCGTAAGGTGAAGGGCTTCGACAACGAGTTCAGGGTCGGCGTTACGAGGGGTTCTCACCGCGATTGGGGTTTTGCCGTTCGGATACTGAATAGTGAACGTTTCCAATTTGGCGGCGGGCAGCGCGGGTTTACTGTTCCCGCTGAATAATCGTCTGATTAAGTCCATCGAATTTAACGGCAGGGGACACCCGGTTTTAAACGGGTGGGGAATGCCGTACAGCCTCCTTGGTATAGGTGTACCCGTCTGCATGATGGAGAAGGGTGAGATATTTAGGATGCACATCGAACCCGTTGAGCCGAAACGACGGGCGGAAACGGATGGCAATCCGCCCACGATGCACCCCCGCAGACTTGCCTGTCGGAATGACCGCTTTCACCACATCACCGGTTTGAAAGCCGGCAAAGGACTTGGCGCGGGGAGCATGGGCATGTGGGAAACCAAAGGCGTTGGGACGACAACGCTGTCGCCGCCCATGCCCCATCGCTTTGATGTGCAGCAGGTCCGTCGGGTAGGCAAGGTAGACCTGTGCGCCACTTTCACCGACACACGCCGCGTCAATCCAATGCGTTTTAGGATACCCTTGCTGAGTGCGGTTAAACTTTGTGCGTCCGCCTGTTCCTATTTCGAGCGGTAATCCCGTTGTTTGCAGTTTGCGGTAGAGCGTCCAACGGGTCGCATTGACCGCTGCCGCATCCTTGAGCGGCAGTTTAGCCTGTTTCTGGAGGTCGGGATGCCCCCATTCTGCGGCGGTTTGCGTCCCTTTCGCCTGATTGCAGAGGTGACAAGCGAGGGTCAGGTTACTCACGCGGTTCGACCCGCCGCGTGATTTGGGGATCATGTGTTCCACCTGCAACGGCAGGTTTTTTGCACCACAGTAGGCACATTGTCGCCCCCACTTTTCCAGTAGATATTCACGGACTTCAAACCCCTGTAACTCCCCTTGTTGATACTCCACACCGCTGATCTCAGCGTTTTGCAGTAATTGGGTATCAAACTTGACCCGTTCCTGGGCAATGGCTGTCAATGGGCAGGAGCGGCTTAAGCGACAAAACCACGTCCAGATATTTTCCACCCGACTCAGGAGTGACGGGGGCAGCCAGCCTTCGGGTCGGCGTCGATGGGCGAACCGTGCCGGACGATAGCGGGTGTGGCGACCCCGCCGCAGCGTCCGCCGACGCTCTAGCCCCGCCTTGATCTGCTGCCCGCGATGTTCTACAACGCCTGCCCACAGCATCCGTTTGCCCCGCTGAAAGTCTGCAACCAACGCGATCCCGCTCTGCTGGCTGCCGGGATCGACCTTGAAAGCCACAGGCTGGAGATCACCCGCTTCTCGTTCGGTCAGCAGGAGGGTGAAGGGGTAGCGCCGAAAGACCACCGCTTTCCCTTTCCGTAACAGTTCCCGCGCTCGTGCCGCAGCGCAGGGCATGAGCGGTTGTCGATGTTTGTCTAACACGAACACGCATTGCATTTGGATTACTCCAACATTCTCCGCTTGCGCGGGTTAAGTTTGCCTCGTCAAGGTTATCCCGGCTTGTCCTGCTCAACACACTGCATTAGACCCTCATGCTGTTTAATATTGAACGATAGTGCTACCGACTGGCACGCATCGGTAGGTATCATGACCGGAATAACGTAGCACCTTGCGGCACTCAGACTGGTCAACACGAGCATTTTCATGCTCCCGGTTTTAACCGGGGATCGTTGATTATAGGCGATAAAACAAAAAGGCGAAGAATTTCCAGACCTGTTAGACGTTAAACCGCCCACTGTGTGAGGTATCGTCCGCTATTTGGCAGCAACGCGCCCCGTTAATTCGGATGTACACTGGGGGCAGCGTGTCGCATTAATCGCAATAGTCGAATAGCAATAAGGGCATTCTTTGGTCGTCGGATCAGCCACAGGAGCGGGTTTTTCCAGCCCCGACTTCAACCGATTGACCGAACGAATGATCAGGAACAGGACGAACGCCACGAGCAAGAAATTGATTAACGCATTGAGGAATAAGCCATAGTTGATCGTCACCGCGCCCGCCGCTTTT
>JBBQRJ010000221.1:0-7697 GCA_038214955.1 Aggregatilineales bacterium
GCCGCGTTTTGTCGCGCACGGTCAAGAAGGCGCTCGGACAGTTTGACCCTATGCCGACGCTCACGATCAACAGTAGGGTGAGCATCAACGACATCACGCCGCAGTTTGTGGCAGAGGTCGAACGCCTTGCCCCGTTCGGCGCGGGCAACCCGTCACCCGTGTTCGCCGTGCGTGATTTATCGCTTAAAAATCACTCGACTATGGGGCGCGGCGGCGATCACTTGCGCCTGACGGTTGAAGATCGGGACGGTAACACAGCCCGGTTGATCTGGTGGAACGGCGGCGGTGAGGCTGTCCCCGTCGGGCGCTTTGATCTCGCGTTTGTGCCGCGCATGACCGACTACAAAGGCGAACGTCAGTTACAAATCGAGTGGATTGACTGGCGTTTGACCGAAGGCGCTGTCGAAGTGGCGGGACTCCCCTTCCGCATCATCGATCATCGCGGGGACAATACTGTCACACTCGATCAACTACGCACCGAAACACCCGACCTGCAAATCTACGGAGAGCCAGACTATTCGCGTCTAAAGTTAGAACGCGGTTCGGCTCTGGCAGTGTGGACTATCCCACCGAGTCCAGCAGAACTCGCGGCGGCGGTCAAAATCGTTGAGCCAAGTACCCTGTATTTATTCGATCACGATCCCCATGCAGACGAGATGGAAGCGTTTGTGCGGCGATTTGTTGGATTAGTGAAACACGCACAAAGCGCAAAAGCCGGCGTTGTCCATGTGCCGACCTTCGCGGCGCTCATGGCACACCGCGAGTCCACGATTCGCGCTGCGCTCGAATGGTTAGCAACGACGCTGATCATCGAGATCACGGCGATGAACGGTGACAACATCACCGTGACGAAAGGCGGGGCGCAGCAAACAGCAGATCAAGCGCAAACGGATCGCCTCACACGAATACTCGCTGAGACGGCGGCATACCGAGCGCACTACCGCCGCGCCGACGCGATCCGGTTATTTTGAAAAAATTCTGGTTAGGTCGTTTTCTCCCCTCCCTGAATTCGGGGTGGGGTCGGGGGTGGGGTAAGTTTTAAGCGGGCGAGTGCAGTGGCAAATACACCTGAAAACGGGTATCACCGGGAATTGAGGCAAAGCGCACCATGCCGCGATGTCGCTCCACGATAATACGGCGCACCGTCTCTAAGCCTAATCCCGTGCTGGTATCTTCCATCGCTTTGCTTGAAAACATCGGCTGGAAAAGCGTTTCCTGCTTCTGTTTGGGAATGCCGCAGCCGTTATCCGCAATTTCTACGACGAGCCATTCATCCTCGTGCCATGTTTTCAGCGTGAGCAAACCACATGAATTGGTCGCATCAATGGCGTTGTCGATGAGGTGCGTCCATACCTGATTGATCTCGCTGCCAAAAACAACGACACGCGGCAGAGTCCGGTCATAATCACGCTGGATTTGCACATCAGCGAGGCGATGACGCAGCATGATCAGCGTGTTCTCTAAGCCCTCATGGATGTCCACCTGCTGCGTAGGCGATTGATCCATGTAGGTGTACGCTTTGACCGAATTGATCAGTTCGGAAATACGAGTCGAGCAGCCAATCAACGAGCGTGACAGGCTGACGACGTTGACCATCGCATCCAACCAGCGCATGACATCAGGCAGCATATCCGTGCCAACTTGCGCCAGCACTTCATCCATTTTCACAAGGTCGAGTCCAGCGGCGACAAATTCAGACACGGCACTTTTGACACTTGAAACGCCGTGTTCGTCCATCCAGAGCGCGAGAAGGCGTTCACATTCGCGCCGTGTTTCTAAGGGGAGCGGCGGCGGCTCATGGGCGATCAAATGGCGCTGCAACGCATTGAGATATTGCAGTTGACTCGGCTCTAAACGCAAATGACCGACGCGCATTGCTAGTGCTTGCGACACATCAAGCGCCTTCGGCAAATGACGCGCATCGCTCAAACTTTCTGAGGCGGGTCCACGCAGTTCGGCGGCTAAACCAGACGCCAGTTTACCTAACGACGATAAACGCTCGTGCTTGCGGACTGCCGCTTCTGTGTTACGCATTCGCCGCGCCATCGTATTCAGCAGCAAGCGAATAATCGGAGAATTACGCGCTGTGTTGAACAGCGAAGGTTCAAATTGTAGCAATCGACTGTTGACGTTCACACGGGCGGCGGCGCTGTGCGGATTCCCTGTCAGCAGCGAAATTTCACCAACGAATTCGCCAACCGGAATGTGAGCAATCAAAATGTCTTGATTCCCGGACTTCTTGGTGATCTCCAAACCGCCCTCAAGGACGACAAATAAGCCCTTCGCGGCGTCACCTTCATAGAAAATGTATTCACCCGCCTCTAGCTCTAGCAGCTTGCCTTGAGCCTGCAAGTCGCCCAACTGTGCATCGCTGAAAGCCGCGAACAGCGGCATGTGACGCAAATATTCAGCCATAAGCCCTCCATGCTTCCATAATAACCTGTTTAGGGCTGTTTTGTCCTCCAACTTAAGACCAATCATGCCGGATTGGATTCAGCCTTTCCCGACATTTGTATTATCTTTAACGTCTGTCTTGTGTCGGTTTCGGAGAACTTGCTTTGAGCAGTTATATCGTTTTGCGGCGGATGATGCACTATCTGCGCCCGTATTGGGGATCGGCAGCCCTCGCGTTGATGGGCGTGTTGGGAAGCACCGCGCTTTCTATCGCTATCCCTACCCTTCTGCGTGATGTCATTGATATTGGTGTGAGCGAAGGCAACAGCAGCTATATGCTGTCTGCGGGCGCATTCGTCATTGGTTTAGGCGTCCTGCGCGGCATAGTCGGTTTCATCTATCGCTATTTTGGCGAACGCATGTCGCATTACATCGCCTACGATTTGCGGAACGAAATTTACGACAAGGTGCAAAACCAGTCGTTCACCTATCACGACAACTCGCAAACTGGCACGCTCATCACACGGGCGATCAGCGATGTTGCAGAAATGCAGCGGTTTTTCGCCTATGGCTTGCTTGACGGTTTAAGCACACTGCTGTTGATCGTGTTCGCAGGCGTAATCATGCTGCTCAACAGTCCGGCACTGGCGATTCTGGCGCTGCTGCCGCTCATCCCATTGATGTATTTCTCCGCCAATTTTGCGCGGGCAGTTGACCCGGCGTGGCGTCAAATCATGGATCGCTTGCAGACGCTTGGCAATTACATCCAAGAAACTTCGCTCGGCGCAGAAGTCGTCCGCGCATTCGCCCGCGAAAAACACGAGGTCAAGCGATTTGAGGACAGCAACGACCAATTGTATGAAGAACAGGTCAAACTGGTGAGCAAGTGGGGGACGTATATTCCGCTGAGTACGTTCATCATTGCGTTTTCGACGGCGCTGGTGTTGTTCTTCGGCGGTTGGATGGAACAAAACGGTTTCGGCGGCGTGACTGTTGGCACGGTAGTCGCGTTTAACGCTTATGTGTTGATGCTTGCCATGCCGATCCGCTTTTTGGGGTTCGTAATTTTATTAGTCACGCAGGGTCTAAGTAGCGGGCGGCGTGTGTTCGAGATTTTTGACGCCCCCGAAAAAATAACTAGCAAACCTGACGCTTTACCGATGATTGACATACGCGGACATGTCCAATTTCAAAACGTGATATTCGCGCATGAAGGGGCGAACAAACCGACCTTGCGCGGCATCAGCCTAGAGGCGCATCCCGGTGAGGTGATCGGGCTGATCGGACAAACAGGTTCAGGGAAATCCACGCTCGTCAACTTGATCCCGCGTTTCTACGATGTGACCGAAGGCGCTGTCATGATTGACGGCGTTGACGTGCGCGACATTCCGTTGACCGATTTACGCAAGCAAATCGGATTCGTATTGCAGCAGTCGCTTTTATTCTCTGCCACCGTGCGCGAAAACATCGCCTATGGCAGACCAGACGCCAGCGATGAAGAAATCGTGGCGGCGGCAAAGGCGGCGAATGCTCACCCGTTTATCACCGATTTTCCTGAAGGCTACAACACACCTATCGGGGAGCGCGGAGTCACGCTGTCGGGCGGTCAAAAGCAGCGAGTCGCCATTGCCCGCGCCCTTTTGATCAACCCGCGCATCTTGATTCTGGACGATTCAACCAGCAGCGTGGACACACGCACCGAACGGCTAATCCAGGAGGCGCTGAACAAGGTCATGGAAGGGCGAACAACGTTTATCATCGCACAACGCATCAACAGCGTGCAAAAGGCGGATCAGATTCTCGTTTTGAAGGACGGTGCAATCATGGAACGCGGCAAGCACGACGAATTATTGGCGCTCAACGGACATTACGCGGAAATCTACCGCTTGCAGTTAGCCGATCAAGAACGTGTGCGTCAAGAATTAGCAGATTTTAGCAAACTGCGCGTGCCGATCTCAGTCGATAAACGCTCCACTGACGAGTATCGCCACGCCATTGCCGACGAATTGAGTGGAGACTAACAATGGCAGTTATCAGCGTAGATGAAAAAGATCGTCTGGATTTTGACTGGCAAACGACCAAGCGATTAGGCAGTTACCTTGCCCCACACAAGAACCGTGTGTATCTGGCGCTCCTCGCGTCACTCCTGAGCGCGGCGGGCAGCGTGGCGGGTCCTCCGATCATCGGGTGGGCAATTGATCAAGGGGTGCATACTCGTAACTTATCCGTTGTAGGCGTGGGCGTGTTCGCTTATATGTTGACGCAAGGGATCGGCGCTCTCGGTTTCCGCGTGCAAATCATGCTGATGGCAGTCGCAGGTCAGCGGGCTATTCAAGCCTTACGCAACGACCTGTTCAGTCATTTGCAATTCATGTCGATTTCGTTCTTTTCCAAGTATGAAACCGGACGCCTGATCGCCCGCATTATCAACGACGTGAACACGCTGCGCGAGGCGATCACATGGGCTATCGTCGGTACTTTCCGCGATTTGCTCTCGCTGGTGGGCGTGGTCATCGCCATGATTCTGATCAATTTGCCGCTCACGCTGGTATCATTCGCTGTGCTAGTGGTGCTGGCATTCGTGGCGAACGTGTGGCGAATCTACGCCCGCAGAACCTATCTGCGCGTGGTCGAAACGAACGCCAAGGTCAACGCAGAACTTGCCGAAGCCTTCAACGGCGTGCGCGTGACTCAGGCGTTTAACCGGGAAGCGTACAATTACGCACGCTATACCGATACATTTAACTTGAATAACCGAGCTGCAAACGTTCGTGCGACGCTGGTCGCCTCGCTGTTCTTCCCCAGCATCGAATTGATCGGTGGGGTGGCAACCGGCTTATTGATCTATGTAGGCGGCACGCTCGTGTTACAGCAAGAGTTGTCGATTTTTACGCTGTTGACGTTCGTGCTGTATATCGATCAATTTTTCCAACCAATTCGTATGCTGGCACAGCGATACAACCTGTTTCAATCGGTCATGGCAGCGGGCGATAAGCTGTTTCACCTGCTTGACCGCCCTATCGAGATCACCGATAAGCCAAACGCGGCGGCACTTCCTCGAATCGCCGGAAATGTCCACTTTGAAAACGTGTCGTTCATGTATGAGGAAGAAAGCGATACGGTTGTGCTGAAGGACATCAATTTGACCGTCCCCGCTGGTACGACTGTGGCGCTGGTCGGGCATACGGGCGCGGGTAAATCAACGCTGGTTAAGCTGATCATGCGCTTCTACGATGTCACCGAAGGCACAATGAAAATTGATGGCGTCGATGTGCGTGATGTCACCCAAACCAGTCTACGCAGTCAAATGGGCGTTGTGCTGCAAGAGACGTATTTGTTCTCTGGCACGGTGATGGACAATATCCGCTACGGGCGACTCAATGCGAGTGATGATGAAGTCATCGACGCGGCAAAAGCCGTCGGCGCCCATGATTTCATCTCGGAACTGGAGAACGGGTATCACACCGAAGTACGTGAAGGCGGTTCGCTGTTGTCACAGGGGCAAAAGCAGCTTCTCGCGTTTGCCCGCGCTTTGCTGGCTGACCCGCGCATCCTCATTCTGGATGAAGCGACCAGTAATATCGACACGCAAACCGAAAAGGTGATTCAAACGGCGTTGGCACGACTCTTGAAGGGGCGTACCAGCTTTGTGATTGCCCACCGACTTAGCACGATTGTCAGTTCTGACCTGATCGTCGTGATGGATCACGGGCAGATCATCGAACAAGGCTCACATCAGCAGTTGCTATCCAACAACGGCGCTTACGCGGGCATGTACACGATGGTCTAGGCGCATCAAGTAGGGGCAAGATTGTCGAATGAGGACGAGGCAGTGCCTCGTCCCTACTTGATTTGCACGGTGTTATAAACACCCTGTAATTTCACCAGTTTTTCGATTTGATGCGCTGGTAAGGGTTGTCCTCCGCCCAACTGATGCACGAGATAGATCAGTTTGGCGGTATGTTCCAGCATTTCCAACCGATAGTACGCCGCCCATAAATCTACGCCGACGGTCAGCGATCCATGATAGGACAGCAGAATCGAGTCGTGATCGCGGATCAATTCGCAAATTGCGTCCCGGTTTTCGAGGCTGGCGGGCGTGGAGTAAGGCGTGGTTGGCACATGCCCCAGAGAGATGATCGCTTCGGGGATGGTGTAAGTTTGCAGGTCAAGTCCGGCAATGGTGAGCGCGACGGCATAGGTCGGGTGCGCGTGAATGACCGCATTCACGTCGGGTCGCTGCTTGTAGGCTTCAAGGTGCATCGGGGTTTCGCTGGTTGGCTTGAGGTAGTCGGGCGTACCGTCCCCGACTTTGATGCCATCCATGTCGATGATGATCAACTGGTCTGGCGTCATCTGCCCTTTGCCGACACCTGAGGGCGTGACCAAGACGCGATCTTCTCCTAAGCGAACGGAGATGTTGCCCGATGTGCCATCGACTAACGTAAACTGATGCATCAGCCGCCCGATGTGGCAGATCATTTCTCTCAACTGTGCTTCTGACATTCGTGTTTCCTTTCGGCATTGCCAGTAATCATAGCCGTTTTTGACCGCACTCGTAGGGGTAAGCTATCATGTCGTTTATGGCAACCCGTCACAAATACCGTTCACAGATCGCTGAAAAATTTCGCACATCTACCGGACGCGAACACGTCATTTTCACAGGACGCGGCGCGGCGGCGATCTGGGCGGCGCTTAAGGCGTTCGGCTTTGTCGATCAACCTGTCTTGATCCCCGCGAACACCTGTTATATTGTGTTGTGGGCGGTGATTCTGAGTGGCAACTACCCGATTCTCGTGGATATTGATCCACAAACGGGCATGATTACGCCGGAAACGCTGACCGCGTGTGGCGTTGAGCGCCCTGCGGCAATTATCCCGTGTCACCTGTATGGGATTCCCGCTCCCATGCCAGAAATCATACAATGGGCGAACGAACACGGCGCAAAAGTGATCGAGGATGCGGCGCAAGCGATGATCGATCCCGACAGCAACATCGGCAGTTGGGGCGACGTTTCAGTTTTTAGTTTCGGTGACGGCAAAATCGTTGATGTAGGTTTGCGCGGCGCTCTCCTATGCAACGAACCAGAATTAGCAACTGAAATCAAACAGATACTTGCGTCACTTCCCATGTTCGATGACCACATTGAGTCGCTTGAACAACAGTGGTTAGCAATCTATTGGGCGACTCATCAATATGAGGAACAGAACCCGCAGATTGCGGAACTTTACCCCAAACTGTTTGAGATGTATCAGGCGATCACACTATACAACGCGCCGACGCAAAGTTTTACGAGTCTTGCG
>JBBQRJ010000222.1:0-7684 GCA_038214955.1 Aggregatilineales bacterium
CCGCACCGCTCAACTGCCTCGTTGACCACCACCAGCCGATTCGTCTTGTGAACCGATTCTAAAATCGTATTTTCGTCCAGCGGCACGAGCGTGCGCGGGTCAATCACCTCTGCGCTGATCCCGTCCGCCGCGAGGATTTCCGCCGCTTCCAGCGCGTAAAGCACCATGCGCGAATTAGCAACAATCGTCACATCTGTGCCGCGCCGCTTGATGTCTGCCACGCCAAACGGGATCGTATAATCGCCGTCGGGTACAAACCCTTTGGTCATGTACAGCATCTTGTGTTCGATGAAAAACACGGGATCATTCAGCCGGATCGCCGTCTTGAGCAGACCCTTCGCATCATAGGGGGTAGACGGATGCGCGATGAACAACCCCGGCACATGACACAACCATGCTTCTAAACTGTTGCCGTGCTGCGCCGCTGAGGATCGCCCGCCGCCGCCCTGCGCCCGAATCACCAGCGGCACTTGCACCTGACCCCCACTCATATAGCGCACTTTCGCCACCTGATTCACCACCGCGTCCATCGCCCGCATGACGAAATCGAGGTATTGCAGTTCCGCTATCGGACGCAAACCCGTCAGCGCCGCGCCGAGCGCCGCCCCAACAATCGACTCCTCTGCAATCGGCGTGTTGATCACACGGTCATTGCCGTAAACGTTGCTCACATTGACGGTTGTCTTATACGCGCCGCCCCACGGATCGCGCAAATCTTCCCCGATCAAAAACACGTTCGGGTCACGCGCCATTTCTTCGGACATCGCATCGCGGATCGCATCCCGATACGTGATTTCTTTACCTGTCGTAGGGGTTGTATTTTGGGTCTGTGGTAGGGCGCTCATGAACGCACCCCCCGAATCGCCATTTGACCCAACTGTTCATCAACGTACAAACCTTCGAGCGCCTCATGCAGTTCTGGTTTCGGCGCGGCTTCGGCGGCGATCACTGCCGCATCCATACGGGCTTGTTCTTCCGCCTCAATCGCATCAAGGTCGGCTTCCCCCGCGATTCCGTCTTCTAAAATCTTTATTTTCAGTCGGGCAATCGGGTCTTTCGCCCGCCATGCGTCGATTTCTTCTTTGGGTCGCCACGTTCCCGGATCACCGATGTTATGCCCGTACCAGCGATACGTCTCACAGTCGATGAAGCTGGGACCGCCGCCCATTCGCGCCCGTTCAACCGCTTTGCTCACCGTGTCATACACCGCGAGAACGTCATTGCCATCCACGCGCACACCGGGCATCCCATAGCCACACGCCCACTGCACCACATCGACAATCCCCGTATGTTCGACCATCGGCGTCGATTCGGCGTAGCGGTTGTTCTGGCGCACGAAAATCATGGGAAGCTGCCACAGCATCGCCATATTCATGCCTTCATGCAGTACACCCGTCCCCGTTGCGCCGTCTCCGAAAAATGCCAGCGCCACTTGATCGGTTTTGCGATACTTCGCAGACAGCGCCGCGCCTACCGTGATCGGCACGCCCGCCGCGATAATCCCATTTGCGCCCAGAATGCCCTGACTGAAATCGGCAATGTGCATCGATCCGCCTTTGGCGTGGCATGTTCCGGTCACGCGACCAAACAATTCCGCCATCGCAGACTCCACCGATACGCCTTTGGCAATCGTATCGCCGTGACCCCGATGCGTACTCGCCATCGTGTCGTCAGCCCGCAGCGCCAAACATGCGCCTACAGAAACCGCCTCTTGCCCGATGGATAAATGCAAAAATCCCGGCAGTTTGCCGCCCGTGTATAGCTCATACGCGGCACGTTCAAACGTGCGAATGCGCGTCATGACGCGGTAAAAGTTTAGTAAAAGGCTCATGAACATTTAGCTTTCGTACAATATTTAAACAATCACATTCATTCAAAAAGTAGCGCAATCAGCCACAATTGTCAATCACATCGTGCAGTTTGTTGACAGTTATTGATTTTCTGTGATAGATTTTGACTGAATGGCGTTGTTGCAATTTTTGAAACTATTTGCGGAAATCATTTATGCTGAGTTTAGACCGTCAAAAACGCATTCTCGATTTGATGAAAAAGCGAAAATCCGCCCTTGTGAGCGATTTGAGCGACCAGTTAGGCATCAGCCTATCGACGGTGCGCCGCGACTTGAGCGAACTTGAGGAACGCGGAATAGTACAGCGCGTTCACGGCGGCGCGGTGCTGCTCGAAGAAAGCGACGAAGCGCCCGTTACCCTCCGCGCAGACCTGCATCGTGAACAAAAACAGCGCATCGGGGCGCAAGCGGGCGAACTTGTCAACGACGGCGATACCATCATCCTCACAGCAGGCAGCACCGTTGAAGCCATGCTCCCCCACTTGATCGACAAACGCAATCTCACCATCATCACCAACGTGATCAACCTCGCCTACCGTTTGAGTGCCTACCCGCACATCACGGTTATCGTCTTGGGCGGTTGGCTGCGCCATTCCGAATTTTCGCTGTTGGGTCACATCACACAGCAGTCGCTCAAAGATTTACACGCGAACAAGATTTTTCACGGGACTTACGGGTTGGATTCATCCTACGCGCTGACAGGCGTGTATGTTCAGGAAGTCGAAACTGACCGCTTCTTGATCAACGCGGCGGCGCAGTTGATCGTACTAGCCGATTCAAGCAAATTTAATCACGCGGGAGCAATCCGGCTCGTCCCCAGTGATAATATCCACACCCTGATCACTGATACAGACGCACCCGCCAACGCGGTAGCAGACCTTCAGTCGGCGGGCATTCAAGTCTTGTTGGCGTAAGGAGTCCGTTTTGACGTATCACACCCTATCCGAAATTTTGGGACAACCCGCCGCATGGCGCGACGCGCTGAAAGAATTTTCTCAGCAAGACGCCGCACTTTCTGGCTTCTACGAATACCACAAGCCGGATCAACTCATTTTTATGGGCTGCGGATCGCCGTTTTTCATGGCACGTACCGCCGCAGTCATAGCACGACGCATCATCGGCATTGATGCCGAGGCGCATACTGGCTCTGATGTATGGCTGTTCCCCCGCGAAACGCTCACGCCCAACCGCAAACCCATGATGATCGTGATCTCGCGTTCAGGCGAAACCACCGAAGTCCTCAAGGCGATTGAGAGTTTCCGCGAAGAAACAGGCGGCGAAGTTGTAGCGATCACCTGCTACCCGGAATCGCCGCTGGCAAAAATGATCAACCCCACGCTGCTTGCACGCGGCGGTCAAGAGATCGGTTTAGCGCAAACCCGCTCGTTCACCTCCATGTTGATCCTCGTACAGGGGCTAATCAACAGTTTCGCAGACCAAGCCCTGAGCGAACGTTTCCGCAAACTGCCCGATCTGTGTCAGGAATTGATCGACTCGAAGCACGAGTTCGCACAGCAGTTCGCGCAGAAAATCCTAACGCATGAGCGGGCGTTTTTCTTGGGCGGCGGCGTGCTGTACGGCATGGCGTGTGAAGCGATGCTCAAGTTCAAAGAAATGTCGCTCAGTCCCTCCGAAGGCTATCACTTCATGGAGTTCCGTCACGGACCCATGTCGATGATCAACGATAAGGCGCTGGTGGTCGGTTTCGTGTCGCAAGCGGCGGCAGAATACGAAACCGCTGTCCTCACCGAGATGAAAGCCAAAGGCGCAATGATACTGGCGATCACGCCCGTACCGATCCCCGCGCTGGCTGCCGATGAGCAAGTTGTCCTCCCCGGCAAATTAAGCGATCTCGAACGTGCGCCGCTCTATCTGCCTGTGCCGCATTTGATCACTTACTACCATACCTTGCAAAAAGGACTCGACCCGGATCGCCCGCACAACTTAACGGCGGTCATTCATCTCGATAACGTTTAAAGAAGCACTAGGAGAGTAATAATGCGTAAAAATGGTTTGGGTTTAAGCCGTCGTGATTTCTTAAAATTGTCCTTAACCGCAGGCGGCGCGGCATTTGCAGCACAGTTTCCGTTTGCACATCGCGCCCTCGCTCAGTTTCAAGGGACGGCTGAATTCTGGGACTGGGAATATGCGCCCCGTCAGGCATACATGACACAGTTGATCGCGGAATGGCAAGCAGAAAATCCCGGTCTTACGCTCAATTACACGGCATTCCCTTATGGTGACTTAGGGACGAAGCTGTTAACTTCCAACGAAGCAGAACAAAATCCCCCTATTTCCAATGTTCACAGCGCGTGGCGACCTGCGCTCCAGCGTGCAGGTTTACTTGCCCCCTACCCCGAAGACCTGTTCGACTATACACAGCTTGCCAGTTCACCATTCCTTCGGGCGATGGATGGCAACATCTACACCTCAACGTTCGGCTACTATTGCAGCATCGTATTCCTGAACAATAACATGCTGGCAGAAGAAGGCTTGACCAGCGCCGATGTACCCGGCAACTGGGATGATTTTGTCCAATTCGCCAAGCAGTTAACCCGCTATGATGCCAACGGCAACGTTGAACGCCCCGGCATCGGTTTGAATCATTACTACTCGCAGAAGTGGCTGTGGCAAGACTTGATCTATCAAGCGGGCGGCTACCAGTTCAACGAAGACGGCACACAGGCGATCTGGAACTCAGAACCCGGCGTGATGGCGCTCCAATTGATCTCCGACTGGTATCATGTGCATCGCATCGACGATCCCCTGTTAGAACGTCACTACGATATGTTCTATACAGACCGTTCAGCGGGCTTCCTCAGTCACGGCTATTGGGCGGGCGATCTCATTGCTGATGAGTTGTGGGAAGGCAAGTTCAGCACGACGCCGATCCCAACATGGACGGGCGCGGCTGCCCCTGCTTGGGGCATGGTGCTTCCTGAAGAAGGGCTGGCAGTCTTTGCCAACTACCCCGAAGATGTGCAGCAAGCCATGTTCAGCTTCATTGGTTACGCGCTCGGCACAGACGAACGCCGCATCGAGTGGGCGAAGGTTCATGCCATCCCGACGGATCGCCTCGACCTGCTCAGTGACCCCGCATTCGCGGAAAGTGACGAAGGCGGCGTGATGGCAAGTCAGGGGGTGACAATCCCCTATCGCGTCAACGCGGGCGAGGAACCGCTCGAAATGGATACCTACTTGCGCGAAATGTTTGACCGCGTGATCACCAATCACGAAGAACCTCAAGCCGTGCTAGATGACATCACCGCCCGTTTCAATGAACTCATGGCGACGGCAGAAGCCCCGTACCTGATCACGGAACGAAGCTATCAGCCGCCCGTCGAGTCGTAAACTTTTTTCACCACCCGTCCCTATAACCCATGCAGCGATATTTTCTCCCCTCCCTGAATTCGGGGAGGGGCTGGGGGTGGGGTCTAAGCTACCGTGAAAGGATCGCCGCAATGACAACCGTAACGAACACCTCTGTGCCTATCACAGCACGGGATCAATGGCGCTGGCGGCGAATCGACCTCGAAAAACTCGTCCTGTGGATCGTGTTAGGCATCGGCGCGATTGCAATGGTGGGTCCTTTCTACTGGATGTTCATCAGTTCTTTCAAAAATCGCATCGAAGGCTCGGCTATTCCGCCAACATGGATACCGCAAAACTTCACGCTCGAAAACTGGGGGGCGCTCACTGACCTCTCGGTAGGCAGTATGCCGGTCTTTTTCCGTAACAGCCTCTACGTCACCATTGTGATCACGTTCATTACCCTGTTCACCAGCAGCCTCGCCGGGTATGTATTCGCCAAATTTGAATTTCGCTACAAAAATGTAATTTTCTGGTTCGTACTCAGTATGCTCGTCGTGCCGTTCAGCGTGACCATGATTCCTCTGTTCGACATGGTAGCAAATTGGGGTTGGCGCAACAGCTATACCGCGCTGATTGTGCCGATTTTGTTCAGCCCGTTTGGGATTTTCCTCATGCGCCAGCAAATCGCCAACATCCCCAGCGAATTGATCGATGCGGCACGCATTGACGGTGCATCCGAATACGGCATTTATTTCAGGATCATCCTGCCCCTTTCTACGGCAGCGTTGGCGGCACTTGCTATTTTTACCTTTACGTTTCAGTGGGATAACTTCTTGTGGCCCCTCATCGTACTGGACAAGCCCGAACTCTATACGCTGCCACTCGGCTTGGCGCAGTTTCGCGGGCGCAGCAGTATTGATCTCGGTTTGGTATCGGCGGCATCGTTCGTCTCCGTGCTGCCCATTTTGGTCGTCTACATATTTGCACAGCGGCGCTTCATTGAGGGTATTACGCTTACGGGGATGAAATAATTATGGCGACTGCACGCAAAGAGGCACAGGTTACTAATTCTTTCCGTCGCAATCAACGATTTTTTGTGCTGTCGGTGATAATCCCCATGCTGATCTTTTTCGGCATTTTTTACATCTACCCGATCCTTGCCGGATTCGTTGGCAGCCTATACAACTGGCGTGCTTTTCAGGATGAAGCATCGCGGGTCTTTATCGGTCTCGACAATTACCTGACGCTGTTCCGCGATACGGTGTTTCTAGCGTCGCTCCGAAATACCTTCCTTTACGCCATGATGTACATGCCCGCCGCGATCATCCTTTCGCTGGCGTGTGCTTTGGCGATCAATGCGTCGGGACGGCTGGCGGGCTTTTTCCGCACGGTCTATTTTCTACCTGTCGTGACTTCAGTGATCGCTACCGCGTTGATCTGGTCAGTGGGTTTATATCAACCGCGCTATGGGCTGTTTAATCAAGTGGCGGCGTTATTCGGTTTGCCACAAGGAGCATTTTTGCGTTCGCCCAGTACAGCGATGCTCTCTATCGTGATCTACAGCGTGTGGAAAAACCTTGGCTATGATATTGTCATTTTCATGGCGGGTTTGATGGCAATTCCGACGACCTTCTACGAAGCTGCCCGCGTCGATGGCGCGACACGCTTGCAAATGTTCCGCTATGTCACCCTACCCCTGCTTCAACCCACGCTGGTTTTCGTGATCATCACGGGCATCATCAGTTCGCTGCAAGTCTACGGACCCATCTACGTGATGACCGTCGCGTCCGGCGCAGATTTACCCGGCGGACCCCTGAACTCGACCATCGTAGTCGCTGTGTATCAATGGCAAGTTGCCTTCCGCGAACTCAAACTCGGTTACGGGTCAGCAATGGGGATCGTCCTGTTCCTGATCATTTTGGGAATTACTCTGCTGCAATCGCGCTTTTTGCGCCGCCGTTGGGAGTATTAACAAAATTTGCATTGATTCTGCACAAGTTCTGCATACTCTGTAGACAAAGTAAAAGTAACCACTTTGTCTCTTTGAGTCGCGGAGTTTCGCCTATGACAGACCTCATCGCATCCCAACCTATGACCCCAACAAGAACCTTTCGCCTGTCGTGGCAAACCGCCGCGTTCGTCACCCTCGCGGGGATCGTCATTCTGGCGGGCGTGCTGCGCTTAAGCAACATTGACGCGCTCGGCAACGGCAACGAATACTATACTGCCGCTGTCGAAGCCATGATGCAATCACCCTCGAATTTCTTTTTCGCAGCGGCTGAACCGGGCGGCGGCGTGAGCATCGATAAACCACCTTTCGGGTTGTGGATACAGACCCTCTCGGCGGCGATCTTCGGCGTGAACAATTTTGGCGTCACCCTGCCGTCGATCCTCGCGGGGATGTTATCCGTCGCGCTGATCTATCATCTCGTCAGCAAGCGATTCGGTGCGGCGGCGGGTTTGATCGCCGCGTTCGTGCTGGCGACAACGCCCATTTCGATTGCCGTTGACGGCACAAACAAC